>NZ_JBYSXL010000030.1:29254-51485 GCF_058782155.1 Methylobacterium sp. FW306-05-D | reverse complement strand
GCAGCCGGCGGCCCCGCCCCGCCCCACCGCCCGCCACGCGGATGCGAGCCGCGGCCCGAGCCAGGACGACCGCAACTTCCTCGAGAAGCTGTTCGGGGTCGGCGAGTAGCGATCCGGCCGCGCGTTCCCCGGCCGGGCCATCGCATCACCAGTACAGCTGGAAACGCCCGATGAAGGTGTCCGCGTCGATGGTGCGGCCACCCTGCACCGCCGAGGGGCCGGTGTGCGAGCGGACGTAGTCGGCGACCACGCGGATGTTGCGGTCGGGATACCAGTTCAGACCGACCGTGACGTCGCGCTCGATGCCGCCGCGGATGCCGGCATCGTCGAGATCGATCGCGCTGAAGCGGGTGCCGAGCTCGAACACGCCGATCCCGCCCCGCGAGACCCGGTCGGCCTCCGCCACCTGAACCCCGGAGAAGGTCGCGTAGGTGGCGCCGTAATCGGGCGCGACCTTGTAGGCGCGGCCCTTGCCGTTGAGGATGACGCTCGCCTGGATGTAGCCGCCCTGGAAGCCGACGAACCGGGCGCCGCCATAGCGCTCCACCTCGGTGCGGATGTACTCGGCCTGGACCAGGAACGGCCCGTCGCGATAGGCCGCCTCCAGCCCGACGCGGCCGACGCGCGACGCATCCCGGATGTCGCCGGTATCGACGAAGTTGCGCTGGTACAGGAAGGCTTCGGACCGGCTCGACAGGGACAGCCCCTGTCCATCGCGGGGCAGATCGCGAAAGCTTCCGGCGAGGCCGAGATGCAGGACGCGGTCGTCCTCGTGGAGGAGCGCGTAGGTGGCGCGCGCCGTGGCGGCGACGCCCTCGCTGCCCACCCCGGTGTTGGCATTGCCGCCGAAGACGCTGGCGACCACGGTCCAGTCCGCCCCGTGTCGGCCCAGCGCGACGCCGAAATTGCGGGCCGGCGCGAAGGCGTCCGCCAGCGAGCGCTCGGTGAACAGGGTGGTGTTGTCGCCGGTCAGCTGGTCGAGACTGAAGGGCTCCTTCATGTTGCCCACCGTCAGCAGCGTGTTCTCGAAGCCCGTATAGGCGGCGGCCGCGTCGTTGATCGGCCGCATCGGATCGGCGAAATCATACTGGAAGGCGAGTTCCAGGCTCTTGCCGAGGGTGAGGTAGCTCTCGATCCAGGCCCGGCGCACCGCGAAATTCTCGGGGAACGGCTCCGGAAACCCGCCCTGCCGGATGGCGGCCGCCCCGTAATCGAGTTGCAGCTTGCCGCCGATGCGCAGCTTCGCGACGTCGGGGACGGCGAGCGTGATGCCCTTCTCGTCGATCGTCAGGGTCTCGCCGTTGGGCTGATCGGGATTGCGCCGGTCGGGCTTGGCGTCCTCGGCCAGCGCCGGCGCCCCGGCAAGGCAGCACAGGCCGAGACATGCCGAACCCCGCCATCGCGCCATCGCTCGCACTCCTCACACCGGCCCCGGCGCGGACCGTCCGCGCCGGATCGTTCCCGGCCATTGGCCACAACTTCGCACGGGCCGCTACAGCATCGGCAGGCTGCGCGGGCGCGGTCCGCGTGGGAAGGCCGCCTCGAGGGCCGCGAGATCCTCCGGCGTCAGGGTGATCGCCCCCGCCGCCGCGTTCTCCCGGGCCCGCTCGGGCCGCGCCGTCTTCGGGATGGTGAAGGTGCCCTCCTCCCGTGTCAGGAACGCGACGGCGATGCCGCGCGCCGTGGTGCCGTGCGTCTCCGCGAGGCGGGCGAGGACCCGGCCGCCGGCGCTTCCGGCCTCGGGAAAGTCGCCGCTGCCGAAGGGCGAATAGCCCACCAGGGCGACCCCGTTGCGCCGGCACCAGGGCAGCACCGCGTGCTCGATGGCGCGCTCCTGCAGGTGGTAGAGCACCTGGTTGCAGGCGACCTGCCCCGGGCCGGCGATCGCCAGGGCCTCGTCGAGATCCGCGACGTCGAAGTTGCTCACCCCCCAGGACAGGATCTTGCCCTGGCGCTTCAGGGCATCGAACCCCGCGATGGTGTCCTCCAGCGGGTAGCGGCCCGGCCAGTGCAGCAGGTAGGCGTCGAGGCGGTCGGTGCCGAGGCGCTTGAGCGAGCGCTCGCAGGCGGCGACCACGCCCGTGCGGCTGGCATTGCCCGGCACCACCTTCGACACCAGGAACACCTCCGCGCGCCGGCCCGCGATGGCCTCGCCCACCAGCGGCTCGGCCTCGCCGTACATCTCCGCGGTGTCGAGATGCGTCATGCCGGCGTCGAGTCCCGCCCGCAGCGTCGCGACGGCGGTGGCGCGGTCCGCCTGGTCGAGGTGCCAGGTGCCCTGCCCGATGACGGGCACAGCCCGACCCGCCGCACCGAAAGTCCTGCTCCGCATCGGCTTCGTCCTCGCATCATGGTGATCCACCCTGCCAACGCGCGGCGGCCACACCGGTCCCCGATCCGCCTGCCTGCGTCACCTTGGCCTTACTCGCGCCATCATGCGACGATGTTCAGGACGGGGTTCGAAGCTCGGCGCGCCAAGGGGCTGCGCCGCCTCCGGGCCCATCCCCGAAGGGGCTCATCCGTTGCGCAGCGCTGCTCCCTCCCCCATCCCCGCCGGATCGCCGCCGGCTCCCGCCGGGACGCCGCACGGGGGACGCCGCTGATGCTGCCGCAGCACCGTTGGTTCTGGCTCCTCATCCTCATCACCTGTGGCGGGGCGGGCCTCCTCTACAACGTGCTGTTCGCCGGCGGCGCGACGCCCCTCGCGGGCCTGACCTACGGCCTGGCGGTGGGCGGGACGACGCTCGCCTTCGACCGCGGCATGATCCTCGGCGGGCTCCAGGCGCGGATGCGCCGGATGCCGGCGAAGTTCTACGTGCCCGCGGCCGAGTTCGCCTACGTGCTGATGATCGCCGCCGGCATGGCGCTCGGGGGCCTCCTGGTCTGGGCCCTCGGCCTCACCGACGACGACCTCAGCCACGCCGTGCGGATCACCCCGCGGGTGCTGGCCTACTGCCTCGCGGTCTCGGCGATGCTCGTCTTCGTCATCCGCATGCGCGATCTCATCGGCGGCGAGGTGTTCGTGAACTTCCTCGTCGGGCGCTACCACCAGCCCGTGCGCGAGGAGCGGATCTTCCTGTTCCTCGACGTCGTCGGCTCGACCGCCTTCGCCGAGACCCACGGCGACCTCAAGGCCCAGGCCTATCTCGGTGCGGTCTTCGCGGCGCTCGCCGAGCCGGTCCGGCGCAATGCCGGCTCCATCGACGACTATATCGGCGACATGGCGATGATCACCTGGCCGATGGCCCGCGGCCTGAAGGACGCGCGCTGCGTGGCCTGCGTGTTCGACGTGATGGACCGGCTGGAGGCGGAATCCGAGGCCTGGATGGCGCGCTTCGGCACCGTGCCGCGCCTGCGCGCCGCCCTGCACGGCGGCTCGATCGTGACGGCGGAGGTCGGCGTCGACCGGCACAAGATCGCGTATTTCGGCGATGCGGTGAACGTGACCGCGCGCATCGAATCCCTCTGCCGGCCCCTCGGCACCGAAATCCTGGTCTCCGACGACCTGCTGGCCCGGATCGAGCGCCTGCCCGCGGGCATCCGCGCGCGTGCGCTCGGGGCCCATGCCCTGCGCGGGCGCGGGCAACCCCTCAGCGTCTCGACCCTGGAGCGGATCGGGGCGGAGCTCGTGGACGCCGGCGCCGAGCCCCGCGCGGTCGCAGCCCAATGAGCGAGGCGGAAACCCCACGCACCATCGTCGTCTACATCGATGCGGATGCCTGCCCGGTGAAGGACGAGACCTACCGGGTCGCCGGCCGCTACGGTCTCCACGTCTTCGTGGTCGCCAACAGCTTTCTGGCCCTGCCGCGCGAGTCCTGGATCGAGCGGGTGGTGGTGAGCGACGGGTTCGACGCCGCCGACGACTGGATCGCCGAGCGGGCGCGCCCCGGCGCCATCGTGGTCACGGCCGACGTCCCCCTGGCCAGCCGCTGCGTGAAGGCCGGGGCGGAGGTGCTCGCCCCCACCGGCAAGCCGTTCAGCGAGAGCGGCATCGGCATGGCGCTCGCAACCCGCAACCTGATGCAGGACCTGCGGGAGGCCGGCGCGATCACCGGCGGTCCGAAACCGTTCTCCGCCCGCGACCGGTCCGCGTTCCTCGGAGCCCTCGACCGCACCGTGATGCGGCTGAAGCGGGGCGGGTTCGGCTAGGACTCCTCGGCCGGACCCCGGATGCGCGGACAGGCCCCCGGGACGGGGCTGCGCGCTGCCGTTCTAGAGGCCGGCAGCGGCCTTGAGCGCCGCGTTGATGCGGTCCTGCCAGCCGGGCCCGTCTTTCTGGAAATGTTCGAGCACGGCGCGGTCGAGGCGCAGGCTCACCATCTCGCGGGCGCCGGGCACGGCCGAGGCCGGGGAGACCGCAGAAGCCGAGACCGGCTTGGCGGTCTCGACGGGCTTGGTGGTGGCCGCCTTGAAGGCCGCTTCGGCGGCCTGTCGCGGGTCGCTCGGGCGACGGGAGCGATCGAATGCCATGGCTACGTCTCCGCCGGGCCGTCTCAAGAACGCTTGCGCTTGGGCGCAGGCGGCGGGGCGGCGGCCTTCGCCTCGGCGTCGGCGGCCTCCTTGGCGAGGCGCAGGGCCCGCAGCTTCACCGTCCGCTCGTCCACGGCCTTCACCGAGGCGAGGTGCTCGGCCATGGCCTGGGCGCCTTCCTTGGCCATCCGCTCGGCCCGCTCGGCACGCTCCTCGGATCGGGTCCGGGCGTCGGTCTCGTCGCTCATTGCATTCCTGTCCTTGAACCCTCCCGCACGCGCTCGGCGCGGCGTCATGGATGACCGTCGGCGCGGCCGCGTGGGCGGTCCGGGCGCCCGATTCCGGTGACCGATCAGGTCGTGACGCGCGCCGGACTAGACCGGGAGACGGCAATCGGGCAGCACGAGAGGCAGTCCACACACCCTTGACGCGGATCGGCTCCGGGCGGGATCGTCGGAGGTTTAGCACGCCGGGCGCCGAAAAGGCCAACGTTTCCCGGCGGCTGCAACCGCTTGTCCTCAAGCTTCGCGTTTTCGAATACGTAGGGACCGCTCAAAACACCGAGATCAGGACGATGCCGGCGACCATCAGGGCGGCGCCCCCGAGCCGGGCGGGGCCGGCCTTGACCCGCTTCATGCCGACCCAGCCGAAATGATCGAGGGCCACCGAGGTCAGGAGGTTGGCGGTGATGAGGAGCCCGTTGAAGGCCCCGGCGCCGACCTTGTCGACGAAGAGCAGGCCCCCGAACACCGCCACCGCCCCGGTGATGCCGGCCAGCGGCATCCACCAGCGCACGCCGGAGACGTCCTGGCGCGTCGGCAAGGGCGTCGGGCGCACGAGGAACACCAGCACGAACACGAACACCACGGGCAGGAAGGAGACGGTGGCGGCGAGCCAAGGGTTCACCAGGGCGCCGCGCAGCTGGGAATTCCAGACGACGCCGACGGCCTGGAGGATGCCCGCCACCACGATGAAGGGGTAGAGCAGTTTGGGGTTCAGGCCGTGACCGCCGTCCTTGTCCCCGCCCGTGTCGGCGGTGGTGCGGGCGATGAAGAACACGCCGATCGCCATCAGCAGCCCGCCGAGCCAGGGCAGGAGCTTGAAGCCGCCACCCTGGAGCCCGAACAGGCCGAAGGAATCCATGGCGAGCGAGGCCAGGATGTTGGCCGTCAGCGTCAGGCCGTTGAACGGCCCCGCACCGACCTTGTCGATGAAAGCGAGCCCGCCGAACACCGCCACCGCGCCGGCGACACCGCCGAGCGGCGCGTACCAGGGCATCTTGCCCAGGGTCTCGAGGGTGGGGAGCGGCGTCGGCATGACGAGGAACAGCGTGGCGAACACGAACACGATGGGCAGGAACGAGACCGAGGCGGCGAGCCAGGGGTTCACGAGCCGGCCGCGCAGCTGCGCGTTCATCGAATTGCCCAGCGCCTGCAGGACGCCCGCGACGAGGATGAAGGGATAGAGCAGTGCGGCGTTCACGGGGGACCTTGAGCTGAGGGATTTTCGACCGGAGACTTCGGGCTGAGACGCGAGGGATCTAGACGAGGAGCAGGCCGGCCAGCGCCAGCAGCAGCGCGGGCGGCATGACGAGCAGCCCGAGCTTGAGGAAGCGCCAGAAGCCGACGTCCTGGCCCTCGCGGCGGATCGCGGTCAGCCACAGGATGGTGGCGAGCGACCCCGTCACCGACAGGTTCGGGCCGATATCGACGCCGATCAGCACGGCGCCCGCGACCTGGTCGGGCACGTGGGCGGTCTGCACGGCCGCACCCGCGATGAGACCCGCCGGCAGGTTGTTGACGAGGTTGCACAGCACCGCGATCAGGGTGCCGGCGCCCCAGGCGGTCTCGACGGGCGAGGCGGAGGCCGCCTGCTTGAGCGCATCGGCGATCATCCGCAGGACGCCGGTCTTCTCCAGGGCCTCGACCAGCACGAACAGCCCGGCCACCAGGGGCAGCACGCTCCAGGACACGTCCTTGGCGACCTCGACGAGGCCCCCGCGCTTCATCAGCAGGACCGCGGCCGTGGTGAGGCCGCCGGCCACGAAGGTGGGGAGGCCGAGATCGAGCCCCAGGGCGGAGGCCCCGATGAGCACGCCGCCGGTGGCGACGATGCCGAGGCCGGCGACGAGTCCGGTCCGCGACAGGTGCACGGCCTCGACATCGGTGGCGACCTGCTGGTCGCGCAGGACGGAATTCTGGGTCAGGCGCAGGGTGGCGTAGGTGGCGACGATGGCCAGCACGGAGGGCAGCGCGAACATCGCCAGCCACTGCGTCAGCGGCGGCATGTGCTCGGCGAAGACCACGAGGTTGGCCGGGTTCGAGATCGGCAGCACGAAGCTCGCCGCATTGGCGATGAAGGCGCAGATCAGGAGGTAGGGCAGCGGGTTCTCGACCTTGGCGGCCTTGGTGGCGGCATAGACGGCGGGCGTGAGCACCACCGCGCAGGCATCGTTGGACAGGAACACCGTCACGACGGTGCCGACGACGTAGATCAGGGTGAACAGGCGGGTGGCGGAGCCCTTGGCCGCCCGCACCGCGATGCCGGCGAGCCAGTCGAACAGCCCCTCCTTCCGCGCCACCTCGGACATCAGCATCATGCCGACGAGGAAGAGGTAGACGTCGGTGCCCTTGAGGACGCCCTCCCAGGCGGTCCCGGCCGGCATCAGGCCGAACACCACGAGGGCGGCGGCGCCCAGCACGGCCCAGATCGCCTCCGGCCAGGAGAAGGGACGGGTGATCACCCCCAGGGTGGCCACGGCGGCGATCGCCCATGTGACGAGATTCGGGGTCAGCGTCAGCGCGCCCATCGGGTTCGGAATCCCTGGTCGGAAAGACAGTCGGGCAGGGCGGATGCGCCCTACCAGTGGCGCCCGTTGCGGTTCGGGCCGAGCTGGGTGCCGAGGATGCCCCGGTCCGGCCAAGCGCCGACGGAATCCGCGTCGCTGCCGAGGCCCTTGGAGCGGACGAGGGCGCCGACGTCGCCGGCGGGCTCGATCCGGTCCTCGCCGACGCCGCCCTCGGAATCCTGGGCGCGGACGGCGAGGCGTCCCGCGCCGGGGGGCCAGTCGACCGTGGCGCGGAAGCGGCGATCGCCCTCGGCGCGCCGCATCGGGCGCCAGGGGCCGCCGTCGATGCTGAACTCGCAGACCGCCGTCCGGCCGGGCCCGAGCACCAGGGCGCGAATCTCGGTGGTGCCCGAGACGATGCGATCCTCGGCATGGGCGAGGCGCCGGTCGGCCGGCGCGGTGATCACCACGAAGGGCCAGCTTTCGGCCAGTTCCTTGAAGCGCCAGCTCACCACGCCCCGGTCGATCGCCGCGACGGCATAGCCGACCGGCCCCTCCTCGATCTGGCCCGTCGAGCGGGTCGCCGCGTAGATGGTCCGGCCGTCATTGGCGAGTTCGTTGTAATGCGTGTGCCCCATCTCCACGAGGCGGATGCGCGAGCCGTGTACGATCTCGGCGACGGTCGCGGCCTCTCCCTCCGCCTTCAGGTCGGCGGGGTAGCTGTGCATGAACAGGGCGCAGTCGTGCCCTTCCGCCTCGGCAGCGTCCGCCTCCCGCCGGAGCCAGGCGACCTGCCCGGCGCCGAGGCGGAAATCCGGTCCGCCGGAGCCAGGCCCGCACATGTCGAGGAACAGGCAGCGGGTGCCCGACACCGTCACCGCATAAGGCAGGCGCGGTGCGTCGAGGCCGGCATAGAAGGCGTCGAGGCTCCCGCCCTCCATGTCGTGGTCGCCAGTGATCACGTGGACCGGCCGGCGCAGGCGGTCGAGCCCGGCCCGGACCAGGGCGTACTGCTCCGGCGTGCCGTTGTCGGCGTTGTCGCCGGGCACGTAGATGAAATCGAGCCCGTCCACGGCGTTGATCTGGTCCACGATGGCGCGGAAGTCGCGGGCGTTGTCGGTGTCCGCGGCGGTGAGATGGAGGTCGCCGATATGGGCGAAGGCGAGGATGTCGTCGGCGGCGCTCATGCGGGTCAGGCCGCCGCCGCGGGGACGGGCGTCAGGCCGCCATCGTCGGCGCCGGAGCGGCCGGGCTCGTAGCCCCGCGTCTCCGGCATCGCGAAGAGATAGAGGGCGAAGCCCAGGGCGGCGATCGCCGCCAGCGACAGGAAGGCGGTGGCGTAGCCCGCCGAGACGATGATGACGCCGGCGAGCGTCGCGCTCAGCGCCGCGCCCAGGCTCTGGGCGGTGGCGACTGCCCCCTGCGAGACGTTGAAGCGGCCGGTGCCCCGGGTCAGGTCGGAGACGATGACGGGGAAGAGCGCGCCGTAGATGCCGGCGCCGATGCCGTCGAGGAGCTGGACGCCCACGAGGTAGAACGGGTTGTCCGACAGGGTGTAGAGGACGCCACGGATCGCCAGCACGCCGAAGGCGGCGAGGAAGATCGGCTTGCGCCCGATCGCGTCGGCCTTGGCGCCGACGAAGACCGCCACCGGCACCATCACCAGCTGCGCCGCCACGATGCAGATCGCGATCAGCGACGTGGCGTTGTCCTTGCCGGAGAGCTTCGTCAGCAGCTGCCCAACAGAGGTGAGCATGGCGGCGTTCGAGAGGTGGAACAGGGCGGCCAGGACGGCGAAGAGCAGCAGGTACTTGTTCTTGAGGAGGGCCGTGAGGCCGGAGGGTTCCTCCTGCCCCTCGGTGCGGGCCTGGGACTCCGTCTGGTCGAGGCCTCGGGCGAGATCGTCGTCGATGGCATCGGCCGGCACCATCAGCATGGCGCCGATGCTACACAAGGCCAGCAGGGCCATCAGCCAGAACACCACGATCGGTCCGAAGAAGTAGGCGGTGCCGCCCGCGATCGCCGCCGAGGCGGCGTTGCCCGCATGGTTGAAGCCTTCGTTGCGGCCGATGCGCTTGGCGAACATCTTGGGGCCGACGACGCCGAGGGTGATGGCGGCCAGCGCCGGCGGGAAGATCGCCCCCGCGATGCCGGCCACTGACTGCGTGGCGGCCACCACGTAGAAGTTCGAGATGAAGGGCAGGACGAGGCAGCTCAAGGTCACCGCCACCGCCGCGGCGATGACGATGGCGCGCTTGTGGTTGGTCCGGTCGATCAGCGCCCCGGCCGGCGTCTGGGCGATCAGGCCGGCGATGCCCGCGATGGTCATGATCAGGCCGGTGGTGGCCTCGTTCCAGCCCTGGTCCGGACCACGGACCGCGATCAGGTAGATCGCCAGGTAGGGCCCGAGCCCGTCGCGGACGTCGGCCAGGAAGAAATTGAGCGCATCGAGCCCCCGCAGGGCGCCCGCCGAGGGATTTCGCGTCGTGGCGGTACGGGAGGAGAGCGGCTCGGCCATGAGGGGGCCCTTCCGGACGTGCGAGCGGGACGATGTGAGATCGGGACCTGCGAAGGGCCGGATGCCCCGCCCCCACCGGCGCTGGCACAAGCGCGTGCGAAAGTGTTTGTTCCTCGGACGGGATTAAAATGTGTGTGATGACGTAAGTCGCTGTGGCAGGCCGGGTTTCAGGAACGTCGGCCCGGCGCGGCCAAGCGCCGGCGGACGCGTCCGGCGCCGTCGATGAATTCAAAATGCGGCGTGCGGTTGAGGGTGTGCAGGCCGTTGCCCGGGAAGCGCGGCCCGGAGCGCAGGATCATCTCCACGCTCTGGGCATACCCTGTTTCGTCGAGCTGCCGGATGCGCGCCAGACCCAGCGCGCCGCCGTAGCCGTCTCGGCAATCCTGGACCGGACGGAACAGGGCGCCGTCGCGCGCCACGATGCGGCCGCCGGAGCGGGCGGCGGCGATGTCGACGAGCACCGGATTCCGGGGATGGGGCGACCAGGGCCCCCGGAAATCCGGCGCGGACCAGAGATGGAGGCTGTCGGAATAGGACCCCCAGGCGGCGAAGGGGCCGTCGTGCTCGCCGTCGTCCCGCACCGTCGCGAACAGCCACCAGCGGCCCCCGTGCCGGAGCAGGGTCGGATCGCTGGCGTTCAGGCCGGAGATCAGGGTCGCCTCCTTCACCCAGCCGCCGGGAAAGGCGGTGGCGCGGTAGAGGTCGAGGGTGCCGGTGGCCCCGCTCTCCGGCACCATCCAGTGGGCGCCCTCCTCCGCGAAGACGAAGGGATACGAGAGGTGGTGGGACGCCTCCAGGACCGGCACCGGGGTGCCGAGGGGGCCGTCCGCACCGAAGCGCACCGCCGAGATCACGCCCTTCTGCAGGACGTGGCTGTAATCCTCCACGAACAGCACCGTCCCGGCGGCATCCGCGATGGGAAAGGGATCGGCGTAGAAGCGGCGCCCGTCGTCGGGCAGGGTGCGCCAGCCCGTCTCGGGGTGGGCCTGGAGGTCGATCAGGTCGGGGCCGGAGAGGCGGCGCCAGCCGACCCGCCAATGGGGGGCCCAGGTGCAGAGGGCGTAGAGCCGGCGTCCGGCCATCCGGGCGCAGGTGCGTATCGCGCGGGCGGCGAGGTCGGCCGCCGTGAACCCCGCCGGGGCCGGGCCCGGGACCGGGGCAGCGTCGGGCGCGAGGTGCGGCCCCGATCCGCCGAGGGCGGCCAGGATCAGGCTCGCGGTGCGCACCAGGGCGTCCTCGAAGGCGGTGAGCATGATGCCCCGCGCCTCGGTGCCGACCCGCCCGGAGGCGACCCTGCGGCCGCCCTCGGTCAGGCTGACCACCGGCGGGCGCCCGGCGAGCAGCGAGGCGAGCAGGGCCGCCTCGCCGCAGGCTCCGTCGAAGGCGAGCCGCCAGACCGGGACGCCCGGTGGGCCCGCGGCATCGCCGCAGAGGTCGAGGACGAGGTCGGGGCGCCCGTCGGACGCGGATGCGAGGGCGAGCAGGTCCGCGCGGCTCACCCGCAGGGCCGGCCCGGTGCGCGGCAGGCGCCGCAGCATCGCCTCGAGGCGGAACAGCAGCGCGGCGTTGGGCGGCAGTCCTCCCGGGCCCGGCGCGAGATCGACGGAAACCGAAACCCCGGGGCGGCGCAGGATGCGTTCGATCAGCCGGAGGTGCCAGCGGCGGCACATGCCCCCGTCGAGGCGAACGCTCAGGCGCATGGAGACCGTTGTCCTCGAACGAGGGATGGGCGCGGTCTCTCCGCATGGCCCCTCCGGCCGGAGGCGTCAATCCGCTCGGCCACGCCCCCGCGACGGGCTCCAGCGCGGCCAGCCCAGGAGGCGCTGCGGCGCGAAGGGCGCGACCGGAATGGAGGGCGCCGTGCCGGTGGCGAGATCGGCCACCAGCCGCCCGGTGATCGGCCCGGTGGAGAGCCCGATATGGCCGTGGCCGAAGGCGAAGATCAGTCCGCGGTGCCGGGGCGCCGGGCCGATCACCGGCAGGCCGTCGGGGGTCGAGGGCCGCGCTCCCATCCAGGGCCGGTTGTCGAGGTTCGCGCCGAGGCGCAGGGTCCCGGCCGCCTCCTGCGCGGCCGCCTCGATCTGCACGTAGTCGGGCGGCGCCTCGCGGGCGTTGAGCTCGACACCGGAGAGGACACGCACCCGCCCCTCCCCCATCGGCGCGATGATCGAGCCGGCACCCGTGTCGAGGACCGGCCGGGTCAGCGGCGGGCTGTCCGGGTGGAGGGCGTAGTGGGCGTGGTAGCCGCGCTCGGCCGCGAAGGCGAAGCGGTAGCCGAGGCCGCGCGCGATCTCCCCCGAGGCGGCGCCCGCCGCCAGCACGACCTGCCGGGCCTCAACCGCGCCGCCGTCGTGGTGGACCCGCCAGCCCTCGCCGTCGGGCTCGAGGGCGGTGGTCACCATCCGGAGGGTTCGGCCGCCGAGCCCGAGATAGAGCTGTTGATAGGCCTCCAGCAGGCCGCCGGGATCGCTGACCGCACCGGTTTCGGGCAGGAGCATCGCTTGCGCGTAGGGCCGGACCAGGGCCGGCTCGGCCGCCCGGATGTCGTCCGCATCGAGGATGTCGAAGGTCACGCCGTGGCGGCCCAGGATCGCGCGCTCCAGGGCCGCGCCGGCGAAGGCCGCATGGGTCCGGTAGAGCTTGATCCAGCCGCAGCGGCGCAGCAGGTGCCCCGCCCCGGCCCGCTCCGCGAGCGCGAGATGCGCGGGCAGCGCCGCGCTGGTCAGCGGCAGCAGGGACGCCGCGGCCCGCTCCCAGGCGGAGGTCCGGGCGGAGGCCAGGAAATGCGCCGTCCAGGGCAGGACGCGTGCGACGTGAGTGTGGCGCAGGCGCAGGCCCCGGTCGGCATTGCGCAGGTAGGTGGGCAGCTTGGCCCAGAGGGCTGGGCTCGACATCGGAAAGATCGAGCCCCGGCTGATCACGCCGGCATTGCCGAAGGAGGTGCGCGCCCGCGCCTCGCCCGGGTCGCAGAGCAGGACGTCGAGGCCCCGGTCGCGCAGGGCGATCGCCGAGGCGAGCCCGACCATGCCGCCGCCGACGACCACCACCTGCGCCTTCACAGTCTCGCCGCTCATCGGACCTCCGCCGCATCCCTCACCCGAGGGGAGGCGCGTATCAGGGTGCGGCCGGATGATCGAGACCGACCCGGCCCGAAGCCTCACGGCGCGCCCCGCTCCCCCGCATGTTCCTGTTGCCGGTCGACCTCGTCGCGGATGCCGCGCCCGGCCATCAGGATCTCCACCAGGAAGGCAGCGACCGCCACCACGGTGCAGACCAGGGCCACCCCGAAGCAGGCGAACAGGATCGAGGCGGTCGCGGCATCGCGCAAGGCCCCGACGAAGAGGGTCAGCACCGCGATGCCGGTCATCACCGACCCGGTGGAGGCCAGCACCACGGCCCCGTCCAGCATGAAGGAGCGCCGCCGCAGGTAGGACAATTGCCGGGACAGCCGCACGGCCTCGTGCGCATCGGCGGTGCGCAGGCCCGCCGCCGCGGCGTCGACCTTGTCGGCCACGCGGCCGAGGCGCGTCGAGAAGACGTTGAGCAGGGTCGCCAGCGCCGTCAGCAGGAACGCGGGCGCGAGGGCGATCTGGATGACGTGGGCGATGTCGTCGGGGGCGACGGGCGGCGTGGACATGGGGGGCTGATAGGCCAAAGTGCGGGCGGCCGGAATACGCTTCGTCCGATCCCACACCCGATCGACGCACCGACCGGCCTGCGCACGCCGCGATCGGCCCTTTCCTCACGTGAATGGGAACCCGCCGCCGAAATCGCGGTTGACTGCTACATTGGATCTGTTCTAATTCGTAACTACGGGCGGCGCCCAAGCCGCGCAGGATGGAGATCACGGACATGGCGAACGCGAAGTGCGAGAGCTGCAAGTTCTTCGACGAGCACAAGGTCAACGGCGCCGCCGCATCGGCCGACGAAGGCCTGTGCCGATTCAACCCGCCGATCAGCCAGCCGGGTCCGTCGGATCACGGCCTCTGGCCGGTGGTCGGCTCCGCCGATTGGTGCGGCCACTTCTCGCCCGAGATGAGCGCCGCCGAGTAAGCAGCGGCCTCGAACCCGCTTCGACCATCCCGGAGGCCAGCCGCGAGGCTGGCCTTCGTCGTTTCCGGCATGGGCCCTCGGCGTCAGGTCTGCGCCTCGGGCTCGTCGTCCGGGAAGGCCAGCACCTCCAGGGGGTCGCCGACGCCGCGCAGGGGGAAAGTTCCGAGCCGGACGAGCCGGTGCCCGTCGCCGGACCGCGCCGCGAAGGCGCCCGAGAACAGCACGCTGGCGTCGAGGACCTTGGTCAGGCTCTCCAGCCGGGCCGCCACGTTGACGGCGGGCCCGATGATCGTGAAGTCCAGGCGCGAGCGCGACCCGATATTGCCGTACATCACCGCGCCGACATTGACGCCGATTCCGTAGCCGAGGCGCGGCAGCCCGCGCGCGGCCCGGTCCGCGTTCAGCGCCCACATGGCGGCGCGCGCCTCCCAGGCGGCCGATTGCGCCGCGGTGCAGGCGGCCGGCGTCTCGAGGTGGAAGATCGCCAGCAGGCCGTCGCCCATGAACTTCAGGATCTCGCCGCCCTGCCGCTCGATCGGCAGGGAGATCGCGTCGAAATAGTCGTTGAGCAGGGCGATCACGTCGTCGCGCGGCCACAGCTCGGAGATCTCGGTGAAGCCGCGCAGGTCGATGACCATGATGGCGGCCTCGACGGTGACGCCGCTGCCGCGCCGGGTCGCCCCGTTCAGGATCATCTCGCTGGCATGCGGGCCGACATAGGTGTCGAGCAGCAGGCGGGTCAGGCGGTTCTTGTGGCGGACCTCCGTCACCACCGACAGGGCCGGCAGGAGCGAGGCCAGGAGGTCGAGGTCGTCGGGCTCGAACCCGCCGGGCCGGTCGGCCGAGAAGGTGACGATGTGGCGTTTGCCGAGGGTGTAGTGCAGCGGCCAGGCGACGTAGTCGGTCAGGCCCTCCGCGCGCAGGTCGCCGTAGATGCCGTAATCGGTCTCCGGGTGCTTCGGCTCGTCGAGGCGCTTGCGCACCTGCTCCGCCCCGTCGAGGATCTCGGCGGCCGGGCTCCGCTTGAACTGGTCGGTGTCGACGATGCCGTACTCGACGTTCTGCAACTCCGCCGACTCGGCGCCGGTGCGCCAGAGGATGCGGGTCCCGAGCCAGAGCGGGTGGTGCGTCCGCAGGTGGATCGTGGCCCGCGCGACCGGCACGCCCGCCGCGCGCAGGCGCCGGCAGAACGCGACGAAGATGTCGTCGAGGTAGCGCTCGCCCCGGGTTCCGGCCAGCAGCCAGTCCAGCATCTGCCCGCGCAGCTGCGCCCGCGCGAACCGGCGGGTCTCGTCCTGGTGCAGGGGAGTGTTCATGACCCGCGCCTCGCTCCTGTCGGCGCGATCATGGACCGGCCGACGCGCCGACGCCAGGGCACCCCGACGATCGGCCGGCGCCTCGCGCGCGCCGGCGTGCTAGGCTCGCGGACCCGGACGGGACGATCCACCCAGAGGAACCCGCGCAGGAGGATTTCGGATGAGCTGGCACGGTGCGGACGACCCGATCCCGGGCGACCACTTCACCTGCGACGCGATCAAGACCCTGATCGTGCCGCGCTCGCGGGACCTCGGTTCCTTCGCGGTCCGGCGCGCCCTGCCCTCGACCGAGTGCCGGATGGTCGGCCCGTTCATCTTCTTCGACCAGATGGGCCCGTCCGAGTTCCTCCTCGGCCAGGGCATGGACGTGCGGCCCCACCCGCATATCGGCCTCTCGACGGTGACCTACCTGTTCGAGGGCGAGATCATGCACCGGGACAGCCTGGGCACCGAGTTGCCGATCCGGCCGGGCGAGCTGAACTGGATGACGGCGGGGCGCGGCATCACCCATTCCGAGCGTACCGGCGCGGACCTGCGCCGGACCGGCTCGACCCTGTTCGGCCTCCAGAGCTGGGTGGCGCTGAGCGGCAAGGACGAGGAGACGGCGCCGGCCTTCGAGCATTACGAGGCCGGGGCGCTGCCGATCCTCAGCGGCGAAGGCAAGACCGTCCGGCTGATCGCCGGCGAGGCCTTCGGGGCCAAATCCCCTGTCCGGACCTCGAGCCCGATGGTCTATGCCGACGTGATGCTGGAGGCCGGCGCGGTGCTGCCCCTCGACCCAACCTACGACGAGCGCGCCATCTACACGGTCTCTGGCGCCATCGACATCGCCGGGGACGGCTTCGGCCCGGGCCAGCTCCTGGTCTTCCGGCCCGGCGACCGGATCAGCGTGCGGGCGACCGAGGCGTCGCGCTTCATGGTCCTGGGCGGCGACCCCATGGACGGCCCGCGCCATCTCTGGTGGAACTTCGTCTCCTCGCGGCCCGAGCGGATCGAGCAGGCCAAGGAGGACTGGCGTCAGGCCCGCTTCGACACCGTGCCGGGGGAATCCGAGTTCATCCCCCTGCCCGAGCAGCCGGCCCCGGTGCGCTACCCGTGAGCCGGCGTTCCGCGCCTCAGTAGCCGAGGGCGCAGCCGTCCTTGCGCGGGTCCGACCCGGCGACGCGCATCCCCGTCGCCGGGTCGATCCAGATGATCTGGCCGCCGCCGATCGGAACCGGTGCCGGCACCGTGACGTGACCGCGCGCGGCCAACGCCTCGGCGAGGCCCGGACCGAAGCCGCCTTCGAGTTCGATGCCGCCCCCGTAGGCGAAGCTGCGCGGCGCATCGAGCGCCTCCTGCACGTCGAGGCCCCGGTCGATGATGCCGGTGAGGAGCTCGACATGGCCCATGGCCTGGTAGTGCCCGCCCATCACGCCGAAGGGGGCCACCACCGCCCCGTCGCGCATCAGCATGCCGGGGATGATGGTGTGCATCGGGCGCTTCGAGGGTGCGATGGTGTTGGGGTGGCCGGGCTCGACCCGGAACGAGAAGCCGCGATTGTGCAGCAGCACGCCGCTCTCCGGCGCGGTGATGCCGCTGCCGAAGCCCTGGAAGATCGAGTTGATCAGGGAGATCGCGTTGCCGTCGCGGTCGACCACGCAGAGATAGACCGTGTCGGTGTGCCGGATCTCCGGCCACAGCACCGGCTCCTGGGCGCGGGCCATGTCGATGGCCCCGTGCGCCCGCGCCTGCCAGGCCTGGGACAGGAGGTGTTCCACCGGCACGGCGTTCACCACCGGATCGGCGAAGAGCGCGTCGCGGTGGTGATAGGCCTGCTTGCAGGCCTCGGCGAAGAGGTGGACCCGGTCGAGCTCGGACAGCGCGCCGACATCGTATTGCGAGAGCACGTTGAGCATCATCAGGGCGGCGAGGCCCTGGCCGCTCGGGGGACATTCGTAGACGTCGTAGCCGCGATAGCGGGTCGAGATCGGCGTCACGTATTCGGGCGCCGCGTTGGCGAAGTCCTCCAGCGTGTGCAGGCCGCCGCGTTCGCGTAAGGTGCGCACCATGTCCTCGGCCACGGGGCCCTCGTAGAAGCCGGGGGCGCCGTGCTCGGCGATGCGGCGCAGGGTGGCGGCGAGCTTCGGGTGGCGCATGGTCGTGCCGACCTTAGGCGCCTCGCCGTCGACGAGGTAGGCGGCGGCCGAACCGGGATCGGCCCGCAGCTTGTCGCGGTTGCGCGCCCAGTCGTAGGCGACGCGCGGCTGGACGGCGTAGCCCTCCTCCGCATAGCGGATCGCGGGCTGGAGCAGTTCGCCCAAGGTCCGGGTGCCGTGGTCGGCGAGCAGCCGCGCCCAGGCCGCGACGGCGCCCGGCACCGTCACCGCGTGCGGCGAGGTCGGCCCGATGGCCACGTCGTTCGCGACATACCAGGCGTCGTGCGCCGCCGCCGGGCTGCGGCCGGAGCCGTTCATCGTAATCGGGACGGAGGCGCCCTTCGGCGCGTAGAGGGCGAAGCAATCGCCGCCGATGCCGGTCATGGCCGGCTCGACCACGCCCTGCACCGCCACTGCCGCGATGGCGGCGTCGACGGCGTTGCCGCCCGCCTTCAGGACCTCGATGGCCGCCAAGGTGGCGAGGGGATGCGAGGTCGCGACCGCGGCATGGGCGGCATAGACGGGCGAGCGGCCCGGTTTCGAGAAATCTCTCACGGCGTCGGGTCCTCGAAGGGTCAGGAATAGCGGATGTCGGCGACCCAGTGGCCGGGGGCGACCTCGACCAGGCCGCCGATGGCATCCGGGTCGGCGGGGGGCAGGAGGGAGGCGGCGCGCAGGCGGGCGCGCTCCTCCACCGGGTTCGGCACCGGCACCGCGCTGAGGAGGCGCCGGGTGTAGGGGTGACGCGGGTCCTCGTAGAGGGCGTCCGCCTCGGCGAGTTCCACCACCCGGCCGTGCCACAGCACGGCGACGCGCTGGCAGAGATAGCGCACCATGCGCAGGTCGTGGGAGATGAACAGGTACGAGATGCCGAGTTCGTCCTGGAGGTCCTGCAACAGGTTCACGACCTGGGCCTGGATCGAGACGTCCAGCGCCGCGATGGGCTCGTCGGCGACGATGAAGCTCGGCTTCAGCGCGATGGCGCGGGCGATGCAGATGCGCTGGCGCTGGCCGCCGGAGAATTGATGCGGGTAGCGCCGGGCGAAGCGCGGATCGAGCCCGACCCGGGCCAGCAGGCCCTCGACCTCGTCGCGCCGCTCCGCCCGCGCCATGCCGGGCCGATGAAGCCGGAACGGCTCGGCGACATAGTCGCCGATGCTCATGCGCGGGTTGAGGGCGGCGTAGGGGTCCTGGAACACCATCTGGATGCGGGCGCGCATCCGGCGCATCTCCCCGGCGGAGAGCTTGGCGAGATCGGTGCCCTCGAAGGCGACGGTGCCGGCGCTCGGCGGGTTCAGCATGGTCACGGCGCGGCCGATGGTGGACTTGCCCGAGCCGGATTCGCCCACCAGCCCCAGGGTCTCGCCGGGCCGGATGTCGAAGCTGACATCCTGCACCGCCCGGAACACCGAGCCCTTGCCGCCCCACCAGCTGCGTAAGGGGTAGTGCTTGCTCAGATTCCGCACCGAGAGCAGCGGGTAGCGGTCGGCGGGCTCCGGCCTCATCGCGCGGACTCCTCGGCGGCGAGTCGCGCCGGCAGGTCGTACCAGGCGGCCACGAGGTGGCCCGGCGCGGCCCCGGGGGCCTGCGCCAGCGGCGGCGCCTCGGTCAGGCAGCGCGGGGTCGCGTAGACGTTGCGCGCCGCGAAGGGGTCGCCCGCCGGCGGATGGCGCATGTCGGGGGGCGCGCCCTCGATCTGGTGCAGGCGCCGGCGCCCGGCCCGGCCCCGGCTGAGGTCGGGCAGCGAGCGCAGCAGGCCGAGGGTGTAGGCACTCCGTGGATCGCGAAAAATGTCGTCCACAGGGCCGCGCTCGAGGATGCGGCCGGCATACATGACCTGCACGGTGTCGGCGATGCCCGCCACCACCCCGAGGTCGTGGGTGATCCAGACGATCGCCATGCCGATCTCGCGCTTCAACTCTTGCACCAGGGCGATGATCTCGGCCTGCACCGTGACGTCGAGGGCCGTCGTCGCCTCGTCGGCGATGAGGAGCTTCGGGCGGCAGGACAGGCCGATGGCGATCATCACCCGCTGGCGCTGGCCGCCGGAGAACTCGTGCGGATACTGGTCGAGGCGCGCACCCGCGTTCGGGATGCGCACGAGGTCGAGGAGGTCTTTCGCGCGGGTGCGTGCCGCGCGGCCGTCGAGGCCGAGATGGATGCGCAGGGGCTCCATGATCTGCGCGGCCACCGTCATGCCGGGGTTGAGCGAGCTCATCGGGTCCTGGAACACGAAGCCGATCTGGCCGCCGCGCACCTTGCGCAGCCCGCGCTCCGGCAGGCGCAGGAGGTCGCGGCCCTGAAACAGCACCTGCCCGCCGGTGATGCGCCCGGGCGGGCGCGGAATCAGGCCCAGCATCGCCAGCACGTGCACGCTCTTGCCCGACCCGGATTCGCCGACGATGCCGAGGGTCTCCCCCTCGGCGAGGGTGTAGGACACGCCGTTGACCGCGTGGACCGCGCCGCCCTCGCTGTCGAAGGCGACGGCGAGGTCGCGGACGTCGAGCAGGGTCTGTCGCTCCTGCGCCATCGTCAGGTCCTCTGCCGGGGGTCGAGGGCGTCGCGCAGTCCGTCGCCCAGGAGGTTGAAGGCCAGCACCGCGAGGAAGATCGAGGCCCCGGGCCAGATCGCCATCCAGGGCGCCTGTTCGAGGAAGTTCTTGGCGACGTTGAGCATCGAGCCCCAGGAGGGTTCGGGTGGCTGCTGCCCGAGGCCCAGGAAGGACAGGCTGGCCTCGGCGATGATGGCCGCCGCGATGGTGAGCGTCGCCTGGACCAGGATCGCCGGGACGATGTTGGGCACGATGTGGCGGACGGCGATGCGCCAGGGCGGATTGCCGACGGCACGCGCCGCCTCCACGAACTCCTCCGCCGCCACGGCCTGCACCTGGGCGCGGGTCAGGCGCACGAAGGTCGAGGTCGCCGAGAGGCCGATCGCCACCATGGCGTTGGTCAGACTCGGGCCGAGGAAGGCGGCCAGCGCGATGGCGAGGATCAGGAACGGGATCGCCAGCAGCGCGTCGGTCAGGCGCATGATCAGCATGTCGACCACGCCGCCCGCGTAGCCCGCGAGCAGCCCGAACGGCAGGCCGAGCGCCACCGCCAGGGCCACCGAGGTCAGGCCCGCGCCGAGAGAGGCCCGCGCCCCGAAGACGATGCGCGAGAGCACGTCGTGCCCGACCTCGTCGGTGCCGAACGGGTGGGCCCAGCTCGGCGCGGTGCGGATGGCGCCCCAGTCGGTGGCGATGGGATCGTAGGGTGCGATCCAGTCGGCGAAGACCGCCATCAGGATCAGCGCCACCACGATGACGAGGCCGACCATGGCAGTGCGCCGCGCCTTCAGGCGCGTCCAGAATTCGCGGATGGGGCCCGGCTCGGCGCGGAGGACGGGCTCGGCGTCCGGCAGGGCGACGCCGGCCGGGGCGATGGCGGCCTTGGTCATCGACGCCTCCGACGCATCTCGTCCCGGCGGAGGCGGTACGACAGACCCCCTTTCCGGCAAGCCAGGGCATTCCTGAACGGCAGCACCGCGTCATTCCGGGGCGCCGCAGGCGAGCCCGGACCCGAAGGGGCGCGCCAGCGGCGTGCAATCCAGAGCCGCCGACGGCGTAGAACTTTGCACCACCTGCGTGTCTGGATCCCGGGCTCCCCTGCGCGGCCCCGGGATGACGCGGTGCTGGAACGCTCCTTCTCGTCCGACGCCGCATGCACGCGATCACCCTGCCTGGAACAGAGGGCACCCGCGCGTGAATGGGAGGACTGCCTGTGCAGGGGACATGTCGCCATCCTCACGCGCGCCTCAGCTTCGGGTTGACGAAGGCCGCGAGGAGATCGGCCGCGAGGTTGAGGAGGACGTAGGTGGTGGCGGTGCAGATCACGACGCCCTGCACGGTGGCGTAGTCGCGGTTGAACACGGCATCGACCATGAGCTTGCCGAAGCCTGGTACCGAGAAGACCTGCTCGGTCAGCACCGCGCCGGAGAGGAGCTGCCCGAATTCGAGGGCACCCAGCGTGATGATCGGGATCGCCGCGTTGGGCAGGGCGTGGCGCAGGATCAGGCGCAAGGGCGAGACGCCCTTGGCCCGGGCGGTGCGGACGTAGTCCGAGCCGAGCACGCCCAGCATCGCCGCGCGGGTGTGGCGCATCATCACCGCCGCGATGGCGTTGCCCAGCACGAAGGCCGGCATCGCCATGGAGCGCAGGTTCTCGGAGAGGCTCTCGAAGGGCGAGACGTAGCCGGAGGCCGGGAGCCAGCCGAGCTGGACCGAGAACAGCAGGATCATCAGGATGCCGAGCCAGAAGTTCGGCACCGACAGGCCCCAGAGGGCGATGCCGTTGGCCAGGGTGTCGGTGGCGGTGCCGCGCTTCACCGCCGAGAGGATGCCCATCGGCACGCCGATGACGAGGGCCACCAGCATGGCCAGACAGGCGAGCTCCAGGGTCACCGGCAGCTTCTCGATCACGAGGTCGATGACCGGCTTCTGCAGGCGGATGGATTCGCCGAGATCGCCCTGGAGCACGCCGCCGGCCCAGAGGGCGTAGCGCACCGGCAGGGGCTGATCGAGGTGGTACTTCTGCCGGATGAAGGCGATGACCTCGGGGTCGCGCTCCTCGCCCGACAGGGCGGTCGCCGTGTCGCCCGGCAGCAATTGCTGCAGGGTGAAGATGATCATCGAGGCGATCACCAGGGTGGGGATCGCGAGCGCCAGGCGCTGGACGAGGAAGCGCAGCATCGGCCGGGCTCCCGCCTCAGTTCAGCGTGAGGCCGGTGAAGCGTACGAGGCCGTCGGGATAGGGCGTGAAGCCGGAAAGCTTGGTGCTGTAGGCCCAGAACAGCTTGCGGTGGAACAGGTAGATCAGCGGCCGGTCGGCCATGACCCGGTCGGCGAGTTGCTTCCAGGCTTGCGCCCGCTGGGCCGGGTCGACCGTCGCGCGCTCGGCGCCGAGCG
>NZ_JBYSXL010000030.1:0-29244 GCF_058782155.1 Methylobacterium sp. FW306-05-D | reverse complement strand
CCCCCCCCCGCCCCGCGTCCGCCTCCGGGTTGCAGTAGCGGGCGTAGTTCAGGGGCGTCTTGCAGGCCAAGAAGCTGAAGGTGTTGCCGTCCGGGTCGGGCCGGCCGCTCCACGAGTAGAGGTAGGCGTCGAAATTGCCCTTGTCGGCGGCGTCGAGCGCGGTGGTGAAGTCGGTGGCCTGGAGCTTGACGTCGAATCCGGCCTCGCGGGTCATCGCCTGGATGACCTGCCCCACCTGGGGCGCCTCGTTGTTGGCGTAGACCGTCAGCGTGACGGACGGCTTCGCGATGCCGGCCTCCGCCAGCAGAGCCTTGGCCTTGGCGACGTCCCGCTTCGGGAGGGGATAGTCCTTCACGTAGGCCGGGTGCTTCGGGGAGACCCATTGGTTGCCGGGCAGGAACTCGCCGCTGAACACCACCTGGTTCAGGGCGTTGCGGTCGATCGCGAGATCGAAGGCGGCGCGCACGCGCGGGTCGGCCACGGCCGAGCCGGCCCGGTTCGGGTTGAAGACGATGGACTGGAAGCCGAGTTCGATGGTCGAACCGACCTTGAGCTTCGGGTCGCGGGTCACCTGCGGCAGGTCGGTGGGAGTCAGGCGCTCCAGGAGATCGAGCTGGCCGGCCCGGAGGTTGGTCAACCGTACGGTGCCGTCGGGGATCGGCCGGAACTCGATGCGCTTGAGGTGGATCTGGTCCTTGTTCCAGTAATCGTCGAAGCGCTCGACCACGATCCGGTCCTGCGGCACCCGCTCGACGAACTTGAACGGCCCGGCGCAAACCGGGGCGGTGGAGAACTTGTCGCCCAGCCGCTCGGCGGCCTTGGGCGAGACCATCATGCCGGCCCGGTCGGTGAACTGCGACATGAGGGGCGCGAACGGCGTCTTGAGGACGATCCTGAAGGTCAGGTCGTCGACGACCTCGACCCGGTCGATCGGCGCGATCTCGCCGCGCCTTTGCGAGCCGGGGAGCTTCAGGTGGCGCTCGATGCTGTACTTGGCCGCCGCCGCGTCGAGTTTCTCGCCGTCGTGGAACAGCACGCCCGGCCGCAGGGTCATGGTGAGCGTCTTCTGGTCCTCCGACAGGTTCCAGCCGGTGGCGAGCTGCGGCACCGGCTTCAGGTCGGGTCCGATGTCCACGAGCTTGTCGCACATCGCCGCGAAGACCATGCGGCTGGTGAAGGTGCGCGCCAGCGTCGGGTCGAGGGCGTCCGGGTCCTCCATCAGGCCGAAGCGCAGGGTCTGGGCCTGGACGGGAGACAGCGCGGCAATGCCCGCGACGAGGCCGGCAGCGAACAGACGCAGCATCGAGCTTCCTTCAGAACTGGGATCGGTCCGGACCGCAGATCCGCCACAGATTGAGGGCCGATCGGCGCGAGCCGGGAAGACGTCCGAAAGTGCATACATTATCCGTGCCAGCGAAGCGCTTGGCAACGCCCCGGGCTCACCAGACCGAGACCTGTCCGTCCCGCCGGGGATCGCTGGCGCCGACATAGCCCTCGGTGCCGGGGTCGCCCATGCGCCAGATGAACTGGCCGGCGCCGAAATCCTGGTAGCTGTCCTCGATCACGTCGACGCGGTGGCCGCGCTCGACGAGCCCCTGCAGGGTCGCGGCCGGCATCGCGGCTTCCGCGTTGATCTCGAGGCCGGCGTTGAAGCGCCAGCGCGGCGCGTCGCAGGCGGCCTGCGGGTTCTGGCCGTGGTCGATCATCCGCACCAGGGTCTGCATGTGGCCCTGCGGCTGCATGTTGCCGCCCATCACGCCGAAGCTCATCACGGGCGCGCCGTCTTTCGTGAGGAAGCCCGGGATGATGGTGTGGAAGGGCCGCTTGCCCGGCGCCACCACGTTGGGGCTCGCCGCATCCAGCACGAAGCCGTAGCCGCGGTTCTGCAGGGACAGGCCCCATTCGGGCACGACCACGCCGGAGCCGAAGCCCATGAAGTTCGACTGGATGAAGCTCACCATCATGCCGGATTCGTCGGCGGCGGTGAGGTAGATCGTGCCGCCCCGGACCGGGTTGCCGGCGCCGAAGGCTTGAGCCCGGCGCGGGTCGATCAGCTTCGCGCGCGATGCGAGATAGCCTGGGTCGAGCATCGCCTCCGGGGTCACCGCCATGCTGCGGGCGTCGGCGACGTAGCGGTAGGTGTCGGCGAAGGCGAGCTTCATCGCCTCGATCTGCAGGTGCTGCGCCTCCGGCCCGTCCGGGGCCAGGCCCGCGAGCTCGAAGGATTCGAGGATGCCGAGGGCGATCTGGGCGGCGATGCCCTGCCCGTTCGGCGGGATCTCGTGGAGGGTGTAGCCCCGGTAGTCCTTGGCGGTCGGCGTCACCCATTCGGGCCGGAAGGCGGAGAGATCCGCCACGTTCATGGCGCCGCCATGCGCCGCGGCGTGCCGGGCCATGGCCTCGGCAATCTCGCCCTCGTAGAAGGCGCGCCCCTTCGTCTCCCCGATGGCCCGCAAGGCGCGGGTGATGCCCGGCAGGGTGACGCGCTCGCCCACGTGCGGAGCGCGGCCATGGGGCAGGAAGGTCTCGGCGAAGCCCGGCTGGCGCACGAGATCCGCGACCTTCGCGGCGGCGGCCCATTTCTGCTGCACGACCACCGGCGCGAGGTAGCCGCGCTCGGCGATCTCGATGGCGGGCTGCAACAGGTCGGCGAAGGGCAGCTTGCCGAAGCGCTCGCTTAAGGTGACCCAGGCGGCGACCGCGCCCGGCACCGTGACGGAATCCCAGCCCCGCATCGGCGGCCGCTCGCCCGCCCCGTATTTCCGGGTGAAGTAGTCGGGGGTCCAGGCCGCCGGCGCCCCGCCCGAGGCGTTGAGCCCGTGCAGCTGCCGGCCGTCCCACAGGATGCAGAAGGCGTCCGAGCCGAGGCCGTTGCTGCAGGGCTCGGTGATGGTCTTGGCCGCCGCCGTGGCGATGGCGGCGTCCACCGCGTTGCCGCCCTGCCAGAGCATGCGGATGCCGGCCTGGGCCGCCAGCGCGTGCGAGGTCGAGACCATGTTGCGGCCGAAGATCGGCATCCGCACGGTGGGGTAGCCGGTGGTCCAGTCGAACGGCGTCATCGGTACGAACTCTCACGCATCGGGGACTCCGCCGATGATGGAGACGAACGGCCGGGCCGCCAAGTCGAGCGGGCGGCTCCGGCGGGTTTCGCTCAGCGTTCCGTCTCCCGTTCCGGCATCAGGCGGTTGATGACGCTGTAGTTGATCGCCGTCCAGAACTCGGAGGTCTCCGGATCGGCGAGCGCGTTCTCCGCCGCTTCGATCACCGCATGGTCCGGGGACACCAGGAAGTCTTCCACGTCGTTGAGGGAGTCGAAGGACAGGACCGTGATCCCGTCGATCTTCGAGCCCTCGGGATCGTCGGCCTGGGTCGAGCCGAACGGGTGGAGCTGGGCATATCGGCGGACGTACTGCGTGGTCGCTGCCTGGGCACGGACGAGGTCGGCATGGACCCCGAGCCAGGCCGCCTGGAAGTCCGTGCGCGACAGGTGCGGGCGGCGCCGGTGGATCTTCACGAGGCTGAC
Source organism: Methylobacterium sp. FW306-05-D (assembly GCF_058782155.1). NCBI lineage: Bacteria > Pseudomonadati > Pseudomonadota > Alphaproteobacteria > Hyphomicrobiales > Methylobacteriaceae > Methylobacterium > Methylobacterium sp. FW306-05-D. Next base: position 25,721 of record NZ_JBYSXL010000030.1, on the reverse strand, counting down.
CGGATCGCGGTGGCGCGCGCTCGCGATCACGATGTACTCCCGCGCAACCTCGCGGGTGACCATGCGGAAGGCGGTCCGCTCGTCCGCGATGATGCGCGTGGCGTATTGCTCCTGGCCGAGCACGGCCTCGATGTCGTCCGTCTCCGCGTAGGCGATGTAGGCGAAGCCGTCGAAGCTCGGGCGCCGGTAGGCCGGCACCTGCGCGGCCGGGTCGGGCACCAGCCGGCCCTCGGCGTCGACCATCGCCCGGTAGGGCGGCCGGAAGCCGGAGGACGGCCCCGACGCGACCCGGTGAACCTGATCGTAGCGCAGCACCCGGTCGTTCTGCGTGCCCGGCTCCGCGTAGGCGAATTTCGGCCCGTGCACCTTCCGCCAGTACTCGTCCCAATGCTCGAAGGCGAGGTTGGGATCGGGCTCCAGCGCCACGGCCTCGGGATGGCGTTCGGGGCGCATCACCGACCGGCCATCGCGGCCGACATTCGACCCCTCGTCGCGCGGGCGCCGGTCGCGGGGCGTGTCGTCGCTGCGGGAGACGAAGGTCGGCGTCACGATCAGGGGCTTCGTCGTCGTGCGAGTGGCCTCCCCGTAGGGCGGACGCTGAAGGAGGTCCGAGCGGGCGAGGTCCGGGGCGGTACGATCTGTCATTGGGGGGTCCTTCGCGCCGGTGGCGGCCGTCAGGGGATGACCCGCTCGGCCCGCAGGCGCGCGAACAGGTCGAAGAACGCGTCGTCGGTGGCCTGGTAGTCGAGGAAGCCGAGGCGCCGGCTCTTGCTCATGTCGGTGACGACCTCGATCGGCCGGCCGAGATCCGCGTCCGTGTGCCAGGCCGAGGCGAGGCGCCCGAGATCGGCCTCCTTGAGGCCGTGCCGCGCGGCGAGTTCGGCCCAGAGCGGGGCGGCCCCGTCCATCTGCTGCTCAAGGGGCAGGATCGTGCCGTCGAAGGGCGCCGGCGCGACGCCGAACCATGCGGCGATCCGGCCCCACATCCAGCTCCAGCGGAAGACGTCGCCGTCGACGATGTTGAAGGCCTCGTTGCGGGCCGCCGGCGTGGTCGCCGCCCAGGCGAGCTGGCGCGCCAGGATGCGCGCGTCGGTCATGTCGGTGAGCCCGTTCCACTGGGCGGCCGAGCCGGGAAAGCGGAACGGCCGGCCGGTCTCCCGGCAGAGCGTGGCATAGACGGCGAGCGTCACGCCCATGTTCATGGCGTTGCCGAGCGCGTAGCCGATGACGGTGTGGGGCCGGTGCACGCTCCAGCCGAATCCGTCCCGCTCGGCGGCGGCGAAGACCTCGTCCTCCTGCGCGTAGTAGAAGTTCTCGACGTCGAGCCGGCCCTGGTCCTCGCGGAACGGTGTCGCCGGCAGCGTGCCCTTCCCGTAGGCCTCGAAGGGGCCGAGGTAATGCTTGAGGCCGGTGACCAGGCCGACATGCTGCACGCCGCCGTTTGGCCGCAGGGCGTCGAGGAGGTTGCGCACCATCGCGCCGTTGACGCGGATGTTCTCGGCTTCCGTCTCCTGGCGCAGCCAGGTCGTGATGAAGACGTCGGTGGGGCGGATCTCCGCCAGCGCGCCGCGCAGGCTCGCCGGGTCGAGCAGGTCGGCGGCCACCGGCGTCACGCCGGGCAGGTCGGCCGGCGGGCGCCGGGCCAGACCCGCCACGGACCAGCCCTCCGAGACGAGGTGGCGGGCGAGGTTGTTGCCGACGATGCCGCTGACGCCGGCGATGAGGGCCGTTCGGGTCATGAATGTCTCCGTCTTGATCTGAACCGGACCTATGGAGAGAGTGCAGCCCCGACCAGACGGCACCGGTTGGGGTCATAGGCACCGGAAGGTAACCACGATGGAGAGGCTGAGCGCGGATGCGGAGTGGCGCGAGGATTGTGCGCCGCGTCGGGTGCTCGAACTGTTCGCGACCAAGTGGACGAGCATGGTGCTGCACACGCTCCACGCCCGCCATGCCGGCCGCGCCCGCACCGGCGTGCTCCAGCGCAGCCTGCCCGGAATCTCGAAGAAGATGCTGACCCAGACCCTGCGGGACATGGAGGCGAGCGGGCTCCTGACCCGGCACGTGGCCGGCACGGTGCCCCCCGCGGTGGAGTATCGCCTCACCGACCTCGGCAGCCGCTTCGTCGAGCCGGTGGAGCTTCTCTATGCCTGGGGTCGTGCCAATGCCGACGCCCTCGACGACCTGAAGCCCCGGCCGACCTCCCGGCGCTGACAACCCGGAGGTCCGCCCGGGCCACCGGCATTCGTACGCGTTCTCACGAATTCTGTGACCTTTCCGCGTCTCGGCCGTTGATGAGGCATGCCGAACCGGTCGCGACGGCGTGACCGGCCATCCCGAACCAACGACGCGAGGTCCTTTTCATGAAGTCATTCGTCATCGCCACCGCCCTCCTGCTGACCCCCGTCGCCCTCGCCGGCACGGCCCAGGCCCAGGGCACCATCCGCGGCGCCGAGCGCGGCGTTGAGGACGGCAATCGTGCGGCCGGTCCGATCGGTGGCGTGGTGGGCGGCGCCGTCGGCGCGGCCACCGGCACCGTCGGGGGCGTCCTCGGTGTCGATCCGGATCGCCGCGAGGACCGGATCGAGCGTCGCGAAGAGCGCACCACCATCACGCGCGAGCGCCGCGACCGCTGAGCCGACCGCCTCGGCCCCCGCTCGGGGGGCCGAGGCCTTCGCGTGCCCGTCCCCGCCGGACCGCATGACGCCCGATCCCGATCCGCACGCGCACCTCCTGGCCACCGCCCGGGGGGTGTCCGACGCCCTGCACGAGGCCCTCGCGCGCCTGGGGCCCGTGCCGATCGACCCGCCCACCCACGCGCATGTGGCCGACCGCCTCGCCCTCGAGGTCGTCAACCAGCAGCTCTCGACCCGGGCCGCGGCGGCGATCTGGGGCCGCGTCGAGGCCGCCGCGCTGCTGCGCGGCATGTCGCCCCGCGACCTCTTCGTCGAAGACCACGCCGAGACCCTGCGCGGCTGCGGCCTGTCCGGCGCCAAGGTGCGAGCCGTGCTGGCCATCCGCGCCGCGGACGAAGCGGGCCTGTTCGGGGCTCCGCTTGCCACCCTGCCCCACCCGGAACGCTCGGCGGTCCTGCGCAGCATCAAGGGCGTCGGGCAGTGGACCGCCGACATGATCGGCATTTTCCACTACCACGACCCGGACATCTGGCCGGCCGGCGACGTCGCAGCCGTCGGCAGCCTGCGGCGCCTGACCGGCTGCACCGACACGCAGGCCTACGCCCTCCCCTTCGCGCCCTATCGCTCGCACCTCGCCCGGGCGATGTGGCGGGTGCGCGATCTCGTGCCGGCCCCGACCCTGGCGGCCTGATCAGCGCGCCCCGAGGGGCGGCGTGCTCGCCGGCGGGCGGCGCAGGTTCGTCGCCCGCTCGAAGGCGTAGGCGAGACCGAGGAGCTTCGACTCGCTCCAGGGCTTGCCGAGGAGATCCATGCCGACCGGCACGCCCTCGGGCGCCGTCTCGGTGGCGGCGGAGAATCCGGCCGGGACGTCGATGGCGGGGAAGCCGGTGAGCCCGGCGACGATCCCGTTGCGGTCCGCCTGGTTGAGTTCGCCGATGGGCACCACGAGGCGCTTCTGCAGCGGGTAGACCAGCGCGTCGAGGTTCTGGGCCGCGAAGACTTCGGCGACATGCGCCTTCAGGGCGGCGATCCGGCCGAGGCGGGCCTTGTATTCCGGGTCGGTCATGCCGTCCTGGCGCGCGTCCGCGGCGGTCAGGAACTTCTCGAGGGCGGCCCGGTGGAACTGGCCGGAGGCCAGGATGCCGGCGAGATCCTTGTGCGGCGCGTTGGGAATCGTGGCGAGATAGCCGTTCATCAGCGCCTTGAACTCGAAGGTCTGCACGTCGTCGTCGCGGTTGAGGGCGTCGGCCTCGAAGGCCGGGTCGTCGATCCGCACCAGGGTGGCGCCCGCCGCCTCCAGGGCGTCGAGGGCCCTCTGCATGACGCGGTTGACCTCCGCATGCTCCGGCTTCGTCCCGAACAGGGCGGTGACGACGCCGAGGCGCGCGCCCTTCAGGGCGTCGGGTTTCAAGGCCTCGGCATAGCTTGCGGCGACCTTTCCGGCCGCCGCGGCGGTGAGCGGATCGGCCGGGTCGGTTCCCGCCATGGCCTGCAGCAGGGCCGCCGCATCCGCCACCGTGCGGGTGATCGGCCCGATGGCGTCCTGCGTCTTCGAGACCGGCATGATGCCGGCGAGGCTGATCAGCCCCTGCGTGACGCGCAGGCCCACGAGGTTGTTGGCCGAGGCCGGCGAGCGGATCGAGTTGACGGTGTCGCTGCCGAGGCCGCCGAGGGCGAAGCCGGCCGCCATGCCCGCGCCGACGCCGCCGCTGGAGCCGCCGGGGGTGCGGGTGAGGTCGTAGGGATTGCGGACCTGGCCGCCCAGGGAACTCACCGAGACGCCGCCGAGGGCCAGCTCCTGCATGTTCGCCTTGGCCAGCACGATGGCGCCGGCGGCGCGCAGGCGGGCCACCGAGGTGGCGTCCTGGGCGGGCTGCGCGCCCGCGAGGGCGGCCGAGCCGCCGGTCGTCGGCACCTCGGCGGTGTTGTAGTTGTCCTTCAGCAGCAGGGGCACGCAGCCGAGCGGCTTGGCCGCGCCCGCCGCAGGGTCCGCATCGTAGGCCGCGGCCTGCGCCAGGGCCTGCGGGTTCACCGCCCGGATCGCCGCGAGCTTCGGGCCGGCCTGGTCGTAGGCGGCGATGCGATCGAGATAGCCCTGGACGAGCGCGCGGCAGGTGGTGCGGCCGGAGGCGAGCGCCTCCCGGACCCCGGCGATCGTCGCGTCCTCGACCCGGAAGGGCGCCGAAGCCGGCTCCTGCGCCGCGACGGGGGCGGCTTGAGCCAAGAAGATTTGGGCCAAGAAAATTTGGGTGAAGACGGCGCCGGTGAGGACGCAGGCCGGTCCGGAGCAGGCGATCTTGGGCATGGGATTCCGATGCGGATCGAGGAGGCCCGCGATCAGGCAGCCTCCGGACCCGGCGGGTCAAGCCGCTCCGTTGACGCCGGGCCGATCGCAGGCGATTCCGTCGCCAAAGCGATGCGCACCGCCGCCGAGGAAATCGCAAGTCATGCCCTCCCCCCTCGTTCTCGTGACCAGCCTTCCTGCCGCGGAGGAGGCAGCCTGGCGGGACGCCCTCGGGGCAGCCATGCCGGGAGAGCGGATCGACACCGCATCCGAGGGCGCCCCGGCGCAGGCGGCGGAGATCGCCATCGTGGCGAACCCGCCGGCCGGCTCCCTCGCGGGCCTGCCGAACCTGCGCTGGATCCAGAGCCTCTGGGCCGGCGTCGACCGCCTCGTCCTCGACCCCACCCTGCCCGACGTGCCGGTGCGCCGCCTCGTCGACCCGACCCTCGCGCGGGCCATGGCGGAGGCGGTGGCGGCGGCGGTCCTGCACCTGCACCGCGATTTCCCGCGCTACGCCGCCCAGCAGCGCGCGGGAGCGTGGCGCCAGCACCCCGTCCGCCCGGCCCATGAGCGCCGCGTCACGATCCTCGGCCTCGGCGAGATGGGGCGGGCCGCGGCGGACCTTCTGGGCGCCCTCGGCTTTCCGGTCCGGGGCTGGAGCCGCTCCGGCGCCGCGCACGGGGTGGTCCCGGTGGCCAGCGGGCCGGACGGCTTCGCCCAGTGCCTCGCGGCGGCCGACATCCTGGTCAACCTGCTGCCCCTGACCCCCGATACCCGCGGCCTCCTGAATGCCGAGGCCTTCCGCCACCTGCCGCCGGGCGCCGCCCTGGTGAATTTCGGGCGCGGCGCGCACGTGGTCGAGGACGACCTCCTCGACGCCCTGGCGACGGGCGCCCTCAGCCACGCGATCCTCGACGTCTTCCCCGAGGAGCCCCTGCCCCCGGAGCACCGGCTCTGGGCGCATCCGGCGATCACGATCCTGCCCCACGTCGCGGCGCCGACGAACATGGCCACGGCCGCCGCGCTCGTCGCCGCGGCGGTGGCGGAATTCCGGCGCACGGGCCAGGCGCCGGCGGGGATCGATCGGACGCGCGGCTACTGACGGCCAGCGCCCCCTGCGTCGCCCGCGTACGGCACCGCGGTCGCGACCGGATCGCCGGGAGCGTGCAGCCCGGGGCCGGGCGCGCCCCGATGCGGAACGCTGACACGCTTCGTCACGACGGCGGCAAGGGCGCGACAAACAGCCTGGCTATCTCCCTCTTCGAAGCGGCCCTCGCCGCTTCGACCTTGGAGACAGACCCACGAAGACCACGATGTTCGCCCTCCTCGCCGCCGGCCTGCTCTCGGCGGCCCCGGCCCTCGCCGTCGACGGACACGGCAACGCGGCGAACCCCGAGCAGATGAAGCCGAATCTCGGCAGCGTCTCCGGCGGGCCGAACCACAGCGACGATCCCCGGGTGCGGGAGGCGCAGGAGAAGGGTCCCGACGGCAAGCCGCTGTATTCCGACACGGACGGGCATGCCCACGGCCACACCCACGGCAAGAGGTAGTCCCGCCGGCCCGGCCCGCCTCCGCCGCCGCCGCTGCCCGCAGGCTGACCCGCCTGAGGGCTCCGCGCCCTTGGGCGACGACCATGGCGCTACCGGAGGCCGTGAAGACGAGCAGCGGCCGCAGGGCCAGGCGAGAGTTCCGGCGATGATGACCGCGAGGGAGCCGCTGGCCCGACCCAGGCCTCGGGCCCGTGTCGGCGCATCCGGACCACCGCGCGCGGGGGCCGGGGCGATCACGGGCCTTGAGGGGACACGCAGCGGCGGCGGCGCGTTTCCATCGGACGATTATCCCCCTCGGAACGGATCACTCCATGACCACGAACAGACGCAATACCCTTAAGGTCGCCGCGGCCGCCGCCGGAGGCGCCCTCCTGTCCGCCCGGGCCACGGCCGAGGACGCCGGACCGGCCCCGGCCGGCGAGGCCCCCCGGTTGCTGTTCACCCTGCCCCGGGTCACGATTCCGATCGTCGGCACCGCCGCGCTGTTCCCGGTGCGGCGGATCTACTGCATCGGGCGCAACTACGCGGCCCATGCCCGCGAGATGGGCTCGGACCCGACGCGCGAGCCACCCTTCTTCTTCCAGAAGCCCACCGACGCGATCCAGGTGGTGCCGGCCGGGAGCGTGGCGGACCATCCCTACCCGTCCCTGACCCGAAACTACCATCACGAGCTGGAACTGGTTGCCGCCCTGAAATCGGGCGGTCGCAACATCCCGAAGGAAGCCGCCCTCGACCACGTCTACGCCTACGCGGTCGGCCTCGACATGACCCGGCGCGACCTCCAGCGCGGGATGGGCGACCAGAAGAAGCCCTGGGAGATCGGCAAGAGCTTCGACCATGCCGCGCCGATCGGGCCGCTGCATCCGGTCTCCGCCATCGGTCACCCGGAACGCGGCGCGATCCGCCTCAGCGTCAACGGTCGGGTGCGCCAGGATGCCGACCTGTCGCAGATGATCTGGTCGGTGGCCGAGCAGATCGCCAACCTCTCGGAGGCGTTCGAGCTGGAGGCCGGCGACCTGATCTATTCCGGCACGCCGGAGAATGTCGGGCCGGTGGTGCCGGGCGACGTCCTCCTCGGGCAGATCGCCGGCCTGCCGGACCTGTCGATCCGCATCACCGACCGGGCGTGACAGCCTGTCCTCTACGCGATGATGACGCCGCGCGGCGGAATGGCCGCGCCGCGCGTTGGTGCTCCGACACTCGCGACCTGGAGCCGCAGCGATGACCGAATCCCACACCTCTTCCACAGCCGATTGGGCCGAGATCGTCGCCCGGGGCTACGCGGACGAGACGGCCCCGCCGCTGACGCCGGAGTTGCTGGATGCTGTGCGGGCGACCCTGCGCGGGGCGGGCCTCGACTGTCCGCAGGCGGAGCCCGTCGATTCCGCCACCCTGGCGCGGGTCAACGCGGCCCTGGACGCCTTCGAACTCGAGATCAACGCCGTGGTCGGGCCGAGACTCTCTGCGCTGCCGGCCGGTGCACCGCCGTCCTTCGTCCAGCGTTCGGAAGCCGGCCGGCCCCTGCGCGCATTCGGTGGCCAGTGACGCGCGACCAAATTCACTTCCGAATTTTTCTCATGTGCTGCTATGGGGAGGCCTATAAGAACACCGCGCGGAATCTGGTATTTTGAATACCAAAGGGGTAGGATGAACGCATGAGCGCGCATGACATCGGCGAGGTTCGCCGCTTCGAGCACCCGGGCAAGGGACGCGACCGGGCCCGGCCCGTCCCCAAGGGACGGCAGGTCGAGCCCGTGGCCAAGGTCGAGATCGAGCGCCTGCTGGGCGATCGCTCGCGCCAGCGCGACCTGCTGATCGAGCACCTGCACCTCGTCCAGGACACCTACGGGCAGATCAGCGCCGCCCACCTGGCGGCGCTGGCCGACGAGATGGGCCTGGCCTTCGCCGAGGTGTTCGAGACGGCGACGTTCTACGCGCATTTCGACGTGCTCAGGGACGGCGACGCCGACCTGCCGGCGCTGACCGTGCGCGTCTGCGACAGCCTCACCTGCGCGATGTTCGGCGCCGAGCCCCTGATGGAGGCCCTGCGCGAGACCCTCGGCAGCGGGGTGCGCGTGGTGCGCGCGCCCTGCGTCGGCCTCTGCGATCACGCCCCGGCGGTCGAGGTCGGCCACAACTTCCTGCACAAGGCCGACGTGGCCAGCGTCAAGGCGGCGGTCGAGGCCGGCGACACCCACGCCCACCTGCCGGCCTATCCCGACTACGACGCCTACCGGGCCGGCGGCGGCTACGCCGTCCTCGACCGGCTGCGCTCGGGCGAGCTCGGCATCGACGCGATCCTGCAGGTCCTCGACGACGGCGGCCTGCGCGGCCTCGGCGGCGCCGGCTTCCCCACGGGGCGCAAGTGGCGCTCGGTGCGCGGCGAGCCCGGTCCCCGCCTCATGGCGGTGAACGGCGACGAGGGCGAGCCCGGCACCTTCAAGGACCAGCTCTACCTCAACGCCGATCCGCACCGCTTCCTCGAGGGCATGCTGATCGGCGCCCACGTGGTGGAGGCCGAGGACGTCTACATCTACCTGCGCGACGAGTACCCGATCTCCCGCGAGATCCTGTCCCGCGAGATCGCCCGGCTCCCCGCCGGCGGCCCGCGCATCCACCTGCGCCGGGGGGCCGGCGCCTATATCTGCGGCGAGGAATCCTCGCTGATCGAGTCGCTCGAGGGCAAGCGCGGGCTGCCGCGGCACAAGCCGCCCTTCCCGTTCCAGGTCGGCCTGTTCAACCGTCCGACCCTGATCAACAACGTCGAGACCCTCTATTGGGTCAGGGACCTGATCGAGAAGGGCGCCGACTGGTGGAAGAGCCACGGCCGCAACGGCCGGGTCGGCCTGCGCTCCTACTCGGTCTCGGGCCGCGTCAAGGAGCCGGGCGTGAAGCTGGCGCCGGCCGGCCTCACCATCCGGGAGCTGATCGAGGAATATTGCGGCGGGATCAGCGACGGGCACAGCTTCGCGGCCTATCTGCCGGGCGGTGCCTCGGGCGGCATCCTTCCGGCCAGCATGGACGACATCCCCCTCGATTTCGGCACCCTCGAGAAATACGGCTGCTTCATCGGCTCGGCCGCCGTCATCGTCCTGTCCGACCGGGACGACGTGCGCGGCGCGGCCCTGAACCTGATGCGGTTCTTCGAGGACGAATCCTGCGGGCAGTGCACGCCCTGCCGCTCCGGCACCCAGAAGGCACGCGTGATGATGGAGAACGACGTCTGGGACACCGATCTCCTGGGCGAGCTCTCGCAATGCATGCGCGACGCCTCGATCTGCGGCCTCGGCCAGGCGGCGTCGAACCCGCTCACCACCGTGATCAAGTACTTCCCGGACCTGTTCCCGTCGCCGCAACGGATCGCGGCCGAGTAGCGATCCGTCCCCGATCCGACGGTGCGGCCGCCCCTCGTGGCGGCGGCCCAACCCCCGATTTTCCTGCGCCATGTCTGGAGCGGAACCATGAGCAGCGGCACACAGAACTCTGGTCTCGGCGGAGCCCACGCCACCACCCCCACCGGCCCGCAGGATGCGGGCGGCAAGGCGGACGGCGCCAACCCGGGCGCCGGGAGCACCTATTCCGAGGGCACCCAGTCGGGCGGCCAGGCGGGTCCGGCCCCGAGCGGCACCTTCGGCCTCAAGGAGATGCCCGCCGGCATTCCCGGCGTGATCTTCGAATTCGACGGTCAGCAGGTCGAGGCCGCGCCGGGTGAGACGATCTGGGCCGTCGCCCAGCGCCTCGGTACGCACATCCCCCACCTCTGCCACAAGCCCGCCCCGGGCTACCGGCCGGACGGCAATTGCCGCGCCTGCATGGTCGAGATCGAGGGCGAGCGCGTGCTCGCCGCCTCGTGCAAGCGGGTGCCCGGCGTCGGCATGAAGGTGAAGTCCGCCTCCGAGCGGGCGACCAAGGCCCGCGCCATGGTGATGGAGCTCCTCGTCGCCGACCAGCCGGCCCGGGCGATCTCGCACGATCCGACCTCGCATTTCTGGGCGCAGGCCGACCACGTGGAGGTCACCGAGAGCCGCTTCCCGGCCGCCCAGCGCTGGGAGGGCGACTGGAGCCACCCGGCCATGCGGGTGAACCTCGACGCCTGCATTCAGTGCAACCTCTGCGTCCGCGCCTGCCGCGAGGTCCAGGTCAACGACGTCATCGGCATGGCCTACCGCTCGGCGGGGGCGAAGGTGGTGTTCGACTTCGACGACCCGATGGGCCAGTCCACCTGCGTCGGCTGTGGCGAGTGCGTCCAGGCCTGCCCGACCGGCGCGCTGATGCCGGCGGCCTACCTCGACGACAGCCAGACCCGCACGGTCTATCCCGACCGCGAGGTGGACTCGCTCTGCCCCTATTGCGGCGTCGGCTGCCAAGTCTCCTACAAGGTCAAGGACAACAAGATCGTCTACGCCGAGGGGCGTGACGGGCCGGCCAACCAGAACCGCCTCTGCGTGAAGGGCCGCTTCGGCTTCGACTACGTCCACCACCCCCACCGGCTCACGAAGCCGCTGATCCGCCTCGACAATGTGGCCAAGGACGCCAACGACCAGGTCGATCCGGCCAATCCCTGGACCCACTTCCGGGAGGCGACCTGGGAGGAGGCGCTGGAGCGCGCCGCCGGCGGCCTCAAGCACATCCGCGACACGGTCGGCCGCAAGGCGCTGGCGGGCTTCGGCTCGGCCAAGGGCTCGAACGAGGAGGCCTACCTCTTCCAGAAGCTGGTGCGCCTCGGCTTCGGCTCGAACAACGTCGACCACTGCACCCGCCTCTGCCACGCCTCCTCGGTGGCGGCCCTGATGGAGGGCCTGAACTCGGGCGCCGTCTCGGCCCCGTTCTCGGCGGCCCTCGATGCCGAGGTCATCGTCATCATCGGCGCCAACCCGACGGTGAACCACCCCGTGGCCGCGACCTTCATCAAGAACGCGGTCAAGGAGCGCGGCGCCAAGCTGATCATCATGGACCCGCGCCGGCAGGTCCTGTCCCGGCACGCCTACAGGCACCTCGCCTTCAAGCCGGGCTCCGACGTGGCGATGCTCAACGCGATGCTCAACGTCATCGTGACGGAGAAGCTCTACGACGAACAGTACATCGCCGGGTACACCGAGAACTTCGAGGCCCTGCGCGAGCGCATCGTCGAGTTCACGCCGGAGAAGATGGCCCCCGTCTGCGGCATCGACGCCGAGACCCTGCGCGAGGTCGCCCGGCTCTACGCGCGCTCGCGGGCCTCGATCATCTTCTGGGGCATGGGCGTCAGCCAGCACGTGCACGGCACCGACAACTCGCGCTGCCTGATCGCGCTGGCGCTGACCACCGGCCAGATCGGCCGTCCCGGCACCGGCCTGCATCCCCTGCGCGGCCAGAACAACGTCCAGGGCGCCTCCGATGCCGGCCTGATCCCGATGGTCTATCCGGACTACCAGTCGGTGGAGAACGAGACCGTCCGCGACCTGTTCGAGACGTTCTGGGGCCAGTCCCTCGATCCGAAGAACGGCCTGACCGTGGTCGAGATCATGCGCGCCATCCATGCGGGCGAGATCAAGGGCATGTTCGTCGAGGGCGAGAACCCGGCGATGTCGGACCCCGACCTCAACCACGCCCGGCACGCCCTCGCGATGCTCGACCACCTCGTGGTGCAGGACCTGTTCCTGACCGAGACCGCCTTCCACGCGGACGTGGTGCTGCCGGCTTCCGCCTTCGCCGAGAAGGCGGGCAGCTTCACCAACACCGACCGGCGCGTGCAGATCGCCAAGCCCGTCGTCCCGCCGCCGGGCGACGCCCGCCAGGATTGGTGGATCCTGCAGGAACTCGCCCGCCGCCTCGGCCTCGACTGGAACTACACCGGCCCGGCCGAGATCTTCACCGAGATGGCGCAGGTGATGCCCTCCCTGAAGAACATCACCTGGGAGCGGCTGGAGCGCGAGGGCGCCGTGACCTACCCGGTCGACGGTCCCGACCAGCCCGGCAACGAGATCATCTTCTATGCCGGCTTCCCGACGGCGAGCGGGCGGGCCAAGATCGTCCCGGCCCACATCGTGCCGCCGGACGAGGTGCCCGACACCGAGTTCCCGATGGTGCTCTCCACGGGCCGCGTGCTGGAGCACTGGCACACCGGCTCGATGACCCGGCGCTCGGGCGTTCTCGACGCCCTGGAGCCGGAGGCGGTGGCCTTCATGGCGCCGCGGGAGCTCTACCGCCTCGGCCTCGAGCCCGGCGACACCATGCGCCTGGAGACCCGCCGCGGCGCGGTGGAACTCAAGGTCCGGTCCGACCGCGACGTGCCGGTGGGCATGATCTTCATGCCGTTCTGCTACGCCGAGGCCGCCGCCAACCTGCTCACCAACCCGGCCCTCGATCCCATGGGCAAGATCCCGGAGTTCAAGTTCTGCGCCGCCCGCGTCGAGGCGGTCCGGCCCAGGCAGATCGCCGCCGAGTAGGGCGCCCTCTCCAACACGAACCGGCCGGGGGCCGGATGCACGGCGCCCGGGCCGCGCATCCGGCCCTTTGCATTGTGGCTTGTCCCGCGGCCGACCGGGACAAGCGGCGCGGGACAATCGCGCGATGCGCAGACGAAGGGCGCCGTCTTCACAACAATGAGAAAGTCCGTTCAACCATTTGTAGAGGAGCATGCCCCATGAGTGGAGGTTAGGGCGATCGTCTGATGGCTGAGTTTTGATGTATGTTCTGATCCTCGACGACGACCCGCTGAACAATGTCCTGATGGGCGAAGCCATCCGCGGCCTGCCCGGCTGCGAGACGGTGGCGTTCACCGAGCCCAAAGCCGCCCTGGCCTTCGTCCAGGCCCAGGCCGAGACGATCGGCGTCGCGATCTCCGACTTCGACATGCCGGGCATGAACGGCCTCGCCTTCCTCAAGGCCGCGCAGGCGGTTCCGGGCTTCGCGCACGTGCCCTTCGTCATGGTGACGAGCATGAACGCGCGCGCGTTGCGCCGCGAGGCGCTGGAGAGCGGCGTCACCGACTTCATCGGCAAGCCCTTCGAGGCCTCCGAGGTCCGGGCGCGGGTCACCAACCTCCTGGCCCTGAACCGCGCCCGCCTGGAGCAGCGCGACCGCGCCGCCTGGCTCGACCGCGAGGTCAAGGCCGCCACAGCGGTGATCGAGGCGCGGGAGCGCGAGATCGTCACGATGCTGATGAAGGCGGCCGAGCACCGCGACACCGAGACCGGCGACCACGTCGCCCGGGTCGCGGCCTACGTCACCGTCACGGCCCGGGCCCTCGGCCTGCCCGAGGCCGAGGTCCGCGAACTCAGTCTCGCCTCCACCATGCACGATGTCGGCAAGATCAGCGTGCCCGACGCGATCCTGCTCAAGCCCGGCCCGCTCACCCCGGTGGAGCGCAGCGAGATGGAACTGCACGCCGAGCGCGGGCGCCGCATCCTGGAGGGCAGCTCGTCGCCGCTCGTCCAGCTCGCGGCGGAGATCGCCGCCACCCATCACGAGCGCTGGGACGGCACCGGCTATCCCTGGGGCCTGCGCGGCGAGGCGATCCCCCTGAGCGGCCGCATCGTCGCCGTCGCCGACGTGTTCGACGCCCTCACCTCGAACCGCCCCTACAAGCAGGCCTGGTCCCAGGAGGAGGCCTTCGCCTTCCTGCGCGACCAGGCGGGCACGCATTTCGACCCGCGCTGCGTCGACGCCTTCCTGCGGGCGCACGGCCAGCCGCCCCGGCAGGCCGGCGCGGCGGGGGGCGGGAACGACGATTCCGGCGCGGTTCGGCTCGCATCCTGACGCGCTGTCCCCGGCTCCGTAGGGAATGTGCGGGATTCTCGACGAACGGCTTCAGCCCTTGGAAACCCGGCTCAAGACATGACGGCGCCATGACGTTCGGCAGCGTTCTCCCCCTCCTCGCACGGCTGAAGCGCGACCGCAGCGGCGGCGTCCTCGTGATCGTCGCGCTGATGTTCCCGATCCTGACCGGTCTGAGTGCGGCGGCCATCGACTACGCCTCCCTGGTCAAGCGGCGGGCGGAGCTGCAGCGCGCCGCCGACAGCGGCAGCATCGCCGGCGTCAACCAGTTCAAGCTCGCCAATGCCGACGACGCGGCGGCGATCCGCACCGCACAGGCCATGGCCCTGGCCCAGGCCCGCGGCAGCAGCGCGACGCCCCCGGCCGTCACGGCCGCGGTGCTCAACAACCATTCGGGAATCCGGCTCACCCTGACCGAGCAGGTCGCCCTGTCCTTCGGCAAGCTCCTCAACATCCCGAGCCTCGAGGTCAGCGTGACCTCGACGGCGAAGCTCGCCGGCACGACGCGGCTGTGCCTGCTCGCCCTCGACCGCCAGGCGATCGGCGCCTTCCACCTGGAGAGCGCGGCCCGCATCACCGCCACCGACTGCTCGCTCTACTCGAACTCCGCCAACCCCGAGGGCATCCAGGGCGAGAACGCGGCGGTGGCCACCGCCCTCTCCACCTGCTCGGCCGGCGGCTATTCGGGCTCGGGCGCGAATTTCACGCCGCCGCCCGCCACCGGCTGCCCGGCCTTGCGCGATCCCCTGCTCGACCGGCAGGGCCCGACCCCGGGCTCCTGCGTCAACCTCGGCTTCTTCGTCGACCCGAAGAAGTTCATCGACGGCATCGACGATCCGACCTACGGGGTCAACGTCGTGAGCGGGATCGTCACCCTGCAGCCCGGGACCTATTGCGGCGGCCTGCACATCACCAAGGGCGCGGTGGTGACGCTGATGCCCGGCATCTACATCCTGAAGGACGGCCCCCTCGTGGTCGACAAGGGCGGCAGCCTGAGCGGGGTCAACACGGGCTTCTACTTCACCGGCCTGCGCGGCGGCCTGCTCTTCGACGAGAAGAGCACCGTGAGCCTCACCGCGCCGAAGGACGGCCTGCTGGCAGGCCTGCTCTTCTTCGAGGACCGCAACGCGACGATCCCCGCCATCCTCCCCGTCCCGCTCAGCGGAAAGGGCAAGGCCAAGCCCGCCCCGGGCGGATTTATCGCCCTGCGCGAGTACCGCATCATCAGCGACAACGCCCGCACGCTGCTCGGCACGATCTACCTGCCCCTCGGCCGCCTGATCATCGACTCGAAGAAGCCGGTCGCCGACCAGTCGGCCTATACGGTGATCATCGCCCGTACGATCAACCTCTACGACGGCCCCAACCTGATGCTGAACGCCCGCTACGGCAGCACGGACGTACCGGTGCCGGCCGGCGTCGGACCGAGCTCGGCCGACACGCAGCTGACGCAGTAGCGCCCGCTCCGCCGGCAGGCAGAGAGCGCGGGCCCCGCGATCGGGCCGCGTCACCGGGGCGGACAGGCGGCGCCGTTCCCCAGGACGACCTCGGGGCTCATGCTGGCGTAGCGCCGGCCGTAGCGGACGGGCCACAGGGTCTTGCGGGTGATGGCGAAGCCCGCGCTTCCCTCCTTGAAGAAGGCCGAGCCGGCCACCGGCTTGTAGGTGGCGCTGATCTCCACGAGGAGCAGGCGCGTCCCCTTGGGCTGGATGCTGTCGGCGTCGGCGACGGGCGCCGGGGTGCCGGGGACCCGGACCGGCGAATCCGACGCGGCGACGCTGGAGCAGACCCGGAGCGGGCCGGTCTCGCTGTCGCCGACCACCCCGACCGCGCTCACGGTCATCCGCACGCCGGTGCTGTCGAAGGGCGCGAGCACGATGGGGGCGACCTGGAACACGTCGTTGACTTCGGCCGCCGTCGGCATCGTACGCTGGGACAGCGTGTCGCCGATGGTGCGGGACAGGATGTCGACCTTGCGGATGTTGCGCATCGCGCTCGTGAGTTCCACGGTCCCGAAATAGATCAGCAGGAGCACCGGCACGATCAGGGCGAACTCGACGATCGCCACGCCGTCCTCGCCCCGCGCGAAGCGCAGGGCGGGCCCCTCACCCCTCCGGCGGATCGCGATCACGGGGCGGGAACGCGCGCGGGACATGCCTCAGCAGCCGGAGCCGCCGGTGGAATTGCCTTCGAGCTGCAGCACCGAGGTGGCGTTGATGAGCCAGCTGCCGTTCTGGAACTGGTTCTTCACCACGCCGAATTTCTGGAAGGTGTGCTGGGCGAAGGCGGCCTGGACCACCACCACGCTCCCCTTGGTGAGACAGCCGTGCTGGATGCCGAAATCCGTCCGCCACGTGCCCGATGCGGCGTCGATGGGGCTGGCGCGGTCGATCCGGGTGAAGCTGTCGTAGACCCCAATATCGACCTTCAGGTTCTCGCAGCGCACGAACGGCGAGACCTGGCGGCAGATCTCGCTGCGCACGGAATCGACCAGGGAGGTCGCCGAGCCGCCGGACTGGACGTAGAACTGCCGCATCGAGGCATCGAGGCCGTTGTCCAGGGCCGAGGTCAGCCAGAACACCAGCGCGGTCTCCAGGACGAAGAAGATCAGCACGCAGAGCGGAAACAGGATCAGGGCGAACTCGACCGCCATGGCACCGGACTGATCCTGCCGGACCCGCCGGGCCCGGCCGCGCGCCGCGAGCCCGCGCAGGTACCCCCGCGCCGCGCCGCGGCCGGAAGTTGCCGAGCTGGAGTTTGCCGAGCCGAGACCGTCGGCGTCCGGATTTTCAGGATCGCACATGGGGACGGGCGGAGAACGGATCGGGCGACCTGCCGAGAGGGGATGGGGACGGGCTGTCGGTGGCCCAGTCTCGCTGTAGAGGCGAGCGCTTAAGAATCCGGCAAAACCGAGCTGAAATGATCCCCTTCGTGATGAAACCCGAAGGGTTCGGCTCACGCCGCGAGGACTCTGCGCAGCCTTGTCCACCGTCACGGCAGGTCTCGGAGACGGCCGGCGGACGCCTGATCGTTCCGTCGTCTTCCAGTTCACGCCCTGATTGCACGATGCCGGCGTTCGCGCCGCGCCACGCGCCGCGTTCATCCAGCGATCGGGGAGCGTTCACCGGCGACGATTAAGACCCTTCCAACCAACATCCTCTAGCCTGGCGCGACCATGACCGACCCACGGCCCGCGCCCGCCCGCTCCGGCGATTCCCATCCGTCCGCCCGGCCTCCGCGCCGGAAGCGCACCCTGGCCGGACGCCTCGCCCTGGCGGTGTTCGCCTCCGTGGCCCTCGCCTTCCTGGCCGGAACGCTGCTCTCGCTCTGGCAGGAGGTGAACCGCTACGCCAACGACAAGCGCGACTCCCTCGTCGCCATCGCCAACGTGCTCGCCGCGTCGGGCGCCCGGGCCACGGCGGCCGGGGACGCGGCGGCGGCGGGCCGCGTCCTGAACGCCATCGGCAAGTTCGGCCGGGGCGATCTCGAACCCGACCAAGACCCGGCGGACGACCGCGCTGGCGGCGACGGCGGAGCCTCCGAACTCGTCTACGCCGCCATCGAGCGTCCGGACGGTTCGATCCTGGCGGATCGCGGCCTCACCGCCCGCCTCTCCGACGATTTCGACCTGCGAAAAGGTCAGTCGCCCCTGGCGCTGATCACCAGCCGGACCGCCCTGGTCGCGGTGCCGATCGACGAGGCGGGCCGGCGGGTCGGCAGCCTGATCCTCGTGTCCGACCTCGCAGACCTCCCCGAACGCCTGCTGGCCCTGCTGCGAACCTCGGCCCTGATCTCCAGCCTCGTCATGGTCCTGGGCTTCGCGATCTCCTACGCGATCCAGCGGGCGATCACCCAGCCGATCGCGGCCCTTGCCGGCACCATGGACCGCGTCCGCATCGGGCAGGACTACAGCCAGGCCGCCACGATCGTGCGCGACGACGAGGTCGGGGTGCTGGCGCGCTCGTTCAACGCGCTCCTCGAGACCGTGCGCGAGCGCGACGCGCGCCTGGCGCAGCACATGCAGCGCCTGGAGGCCGACGTCGCGGAGCGCACGGCCGACCTGCACGAGGCCAAGCAGGCGGCCGAGGCCGCCAATGCCGCCAAGTCGTCCTTCCTCGCCACCATGAGCCACGAGATCCGCACGCCGCTGAACGGCATGCTGGTGATGGCCGAACTCCTGGCGGCCTCCGAGCTGCCGCAGCGCCAGCAGCGCTACGCCGAGGTGGTCGCGCGCTCCGGGCAGAGCCTGCTGGCGATCATCAACGACATCCTCGACTTCGCGAAGGTGGAGGCGGGCAAGCTCGACCTGGAGCGCATCCCCGTCGACCCGTCGGAGATCGTCGACACGGTGATCTCGCTCTTCGCCGAGAAGGCCGTCGAGGGCGGCCTCGACCTCGCCGCCTCCGTGGCGCCGGACGTGCCGCGCCGGGTGGCCGGCGACCCGGTGCGCCTGGGCCAGATCCTCGGCAACTTCGTCAACAACGCCCTGAAGTTCACCCCCTCGGGCTCGGTGCTGGTGCGGCTGGAGCTCGGCGGCGCCGGGATGCTGCGGCTCAGCGTGCGCGATACCGGCGTCGGCATCCCGGCCGACAAGGTCGGCAGCCTGTTCTCGGCCTTCGCGCAGGTCGATCAATCGACCACCCGGCGCTTCGGTGGCACCGGGCTCGGCCTCTCGATCGCCCATCGCCTCGCCCTCGCCATGGGCGGTCGCATGGGCGTGGAGAGCGTGCTCGGCGAAGGCTCCACCTTCTGGGCCGAGTTGCCCCTGGAGGCGATCGACACCGATGCCTCCGCCCCCATCCGGCGCGTGGATGCGGTCGAGGCCGGGATCGTCGTCGCCGTGCCGGGGCAGGCCACCCGGGACAGCCTCGCGCGCCGCCTCGCCGAGGCCGGGTTCGCCCCCCTGACACCGGAGAACGACGCGGCCGGCACCGCCCACTGGATCGCCGACGCGGCGACGATCCTGGCCCTCGGACGCCGCCCGACCGGTGCCGGGCGGGTCCTGGCCCTGGCCCGCCTCGGCGACCCCGCCGCGGCCCCGATCCTCGAGGCGGGCTGGGCCGACCACCTCCTCGCCTGGCCGGTGGTTCAGGAAGAGTGGCGCACCGCCCTGGCGGCGCTCGCCGACGGGACGCCGTTCGCCACGCGCGCGGCCGGCCCGGCCGTCCGCGCCCGCCTGCCGCAATTCCCCTCCGCGCGCCTCCTCGTGGCCGACGACAGCCCGGTGAACCGCGAGGTCGCCCGCGAGGCCCTGGCCCGCTGCGGCGTCACCGCCGTCACCCTGGTGGAGGATGGACGCCTGGCCGTGGAGGCCTGCCGCGACCACGCCTTCGACCTCGTGCTCATGGACGGCAGCATGCCGGTGCTCGACGGCTACGCCGCGGCCGAGACCATCCGGGCCGAGGCCCTCGCGCAGGGCCGTGCCCGCACCCCCATCGTCGCCCTCACCGCCCACGTGGTCGGGGCCGGTGCCGAGGCCTGGCGGGACGCCGGGATGGACGCCAAGCTCGCCAAGCCCTTCACCCTCGCGGCCCTGGCCGAAATCCTCGCGGGCTTCCTGCGGCCCGAGGTCGAGACCGCGCGGCCGCCGCGAGCCGAGGCTCCGGTCGCCCCCGCCGCCGTTCCGCCGCCGGAGCCGGATGCCGGGGGTCTCCTCGACGAGGAGGTCGTCGCGGGCCTGGTCGACATGGCGGCGCGAGCCGGGGGCGATTTCGCCGCCCGGGTGCTCGGCCTCTACCGCGAGCACGCCCCGAAGGCGCTCGCGGACCTACGGATGGCGGCGGTCGGCGCCGAGGCCGAGGCCGTGGCCCGCACGGCGCACAGCCTGAAGTCGATGAGCCTCAACGTCGGCGGACGAGCCCTGGCGGACGCACTCGGCGCGATCGAGGCCGGGGCCCGCTCCGGCTCCGTGCTTCCGACCGAGGCGGAGATCGCCGAGCTGTCGCCGCTCTTGGACCGGACCATGGCGGCCGTCGATGCCCGCTTCGCGCCGGCCTCGACCCCGGAGGAACCCGGCGCGACCCGGCTTTCGGCCTGAGACGGCTCCCGACCGCCGGACATGCCCCGCCCGCCGGGTGGCGGGGCGGCATCGCCCGGGGATCGCCCTGAACCGATGCGAAGGTTGGCCGTTGGTCCTGGTGGATCGCGAAACCAGGAGTCTCGATGTCAGCCAGCCCTGATTCCCGGCCCGGAGAGTCGGTGGCCGTCACCTTCCGCGGCCGCGGCTTCGCCCGCCTGCGCGGAAACACCCTGTCCGTGCTGGTCTGTCCCCGCTGTTCGCAGCGCAATGCGCCCAAGGCGGCCGACAAGGGCTACTGCCACTGGTGCGCCTACGAGCCCTCGCGCGAGGATATCGAGCCCGCCCAGGCGGCCTGAGGCGGTCGGCTCCTCAATCTCGCAGCGAGGACAGGAACTGGCGCAGTTCCGGGGTTCGCGGCGCCCCGAAGATCTCGGCCGGCGGCCCGATCTCGTGGACGAGCCCCTGGTGCATGAAGATCACCCGGTTGGCGACCTTGCGGGCGAAGCTCATCTCGTGGGTGACCATCAGCAGGGTCATGCCCTCCTCGGCGAGGGATTCCACCACGCGCAGGACCTCGCCGACGAGTTCCGGATCGAGGGCGCTGGTGATCTCGTCGCAGAGCATGATCGCCGGGTCCATGGCCAACGCCCGGGCGATCGCCACGCGCTGCTGCTGCCCGCCCGAGAGCTTGTCCGGCATCGCGTCGAACTTCTCGGCCAGGCCCACCCGGGCGAGGAGCTGGCGGGCGCGGGCCTCGTTCTCCGCGCCCGACCGCTTCTTCACGAGGTGGGGGGCCAGCATCACGTTGCGCCCCACCGAGAGGTGCGGGAACAGGTTGAAGTTCTGGAAGATCATGCCGACGCCCTGGCGCAGTTCGCGCATGGCCTTCGGGTTGTCGTAGAGCAGGTGCCGGCCGTCGACGATGAGCGAGCCCTTCTGGAAAACCTCCAGGCCGTTGATGCAGCGCAGCAGCGTGCTCTTGCCCGAGCCGCTCTTGCCGATGATCGCCACCACCTCGCCGCGCGCCACGTCGAGGTCGATGCCGCGCAACACCTCGTGCGTGCCGTAGGACTTGCGCAGGGCCGTGATGCGCAGGATCGGGGCGCCGACCCGAGTGTGCGGCTCGCCCGGGCCGGCCGGCGTCGGGTTCGGGGCGGCGTTCATGCGGGAGTCCTCATCGCGAGTTTCCTTTCGAGGAGGCGGGCGGTGAGGCTGATGGGAAAGCACAGGACGAAGTACATCAGCGCCACGCAGGCATAGGTCAGCATCGGCTCGTAGGTGACGTTGGCGATCATGCCGCCCGCCTTGGTCAGCTCCACGAAGCCGATCACCGAGGCCAGCGCCGTGCCCTTCACCACCTGGACGAGGAAGCCCACCGTCGGCGCCACCGCGATCCGCAGGGCCTGGGGCAGGATGATGTGGCGGAACTGCTGGCCGAAGCTGAGGGCGAGGCTGGCCGAAGCCTCCCACTGCCCGCGCGGGATCGCGGCGACGCAGCCGCGCCAGATCTCGGTGAGATAGGCCGAGGCGTAGAGCGTGAGGGCGACGCAGGCGGCGAGCCAGGCGGAGGTGTCGAAGCCCACCACGGCGAGGCCGAAATAGAGCAGGAACAGCTGCATCAGCAGGGGCGTGCCCTGGAACAGCTGGACATAGGCGCCCACGGCCCGGCCGAGCCAGGGCCCGCCGGAGAGCCGGACGAGCAGCAGGCCGAGCCCGACCAGGGCACCGCCCAGGAACGCCGCGAGGGAGAGGGCCACGGTCCAGCGCGCCGCCAGGGCGAGGTTGCGCAGGATGTCCCAGAGGGTGAAGTCCGGCATGGCGCCCTCCTACCGGCCGAACAGGAAGCGCGGCCCGGCCCAGTTGAGCAGGGTCCGGACCAGGATGGCGAGGCCGAGATACGACAGCGTGCCGACGATGTAGGCCTCGAAGGCGCGGAAGTTGCGGCTCTGGATCAGGTTGGTGGCGTAGCTGAGCTCGGCGGTGGAGATCTGGCCGCAGACGGCCGAGCCGAGCATGACGATGACGATCTGGCTGACGAGGGCCGGCCAGACTTTCTTCAGGGCCGGCGGCAGCACCACCCGGGTGAAGACCTGGGCCCGGGTGAGCGCGAGGCTCTCGGCCGCCTCGATCTGCCCGCGCGGGGTGGCCTCGATCCCGGCGCGCAGGATCTCGGTGGCGTAGGCGCCGAGGTTGATCGTCATGGCCAGGATCGAGGCCGTCGCCGGCGAGAGGCGGATGCCGATCTCCGGCAGGCCGAAGAAGATGAAGAACAGCTGCACAATGAAGGGCGTGTTGCGGATGAGCTCGACATAGGCCCCCACGAGCCAGCGCAGGGGCGCCGGCCCGCCGGAGCGCGCCCAGGCGCAGCCGACCGCCACCGCCCCCCCGAGGAGCGTCGCCAGAGCGGTCAGCCCCACGGTCCAGGCCGCGCCCTGCAGCAGCAGGGGCCACTGGACGAGGATACTCGCGAAATCGAGCTGCAGCGGCATGGCGGCGAACGGACCCTGCGGGCGGCGGTGAGGCGGTCCGCACCCGGGCGGACCGCGTCGGCGGGCGTCGATCAGAGCGGCAGGTCGCCGATCCCGCGCTTGAGCCACTTCTGCGACAGGGCCTCGAGGGTCCCGTCGGCCTTGGCGGCCAGGATGATCTCGTTGACCCGCTTCAGGAGAGCGTCCTCGCCCTTGGCGACCCCGACGAAGCAGGGGCTGTCGCGCAGGAGGAGCTTGTACTCGGCGCCGAGATTCGGGTTCTTGCGGCTCAGGGCGGCGATGTTCGAGACGCTGGTGGCGATGACCTGGGTCTGGCCCGCCGCGAAGGCCGCCGTGGTCGCGGCCTGGTCCTCGAAGCGCTGGATCTGGGTCGAGGCCGGCGCGACCTTGCCGAGCATCTCGTCCTCCATGGCGCCGCGGGTCACCGCGACGGACTTGCCGGCGAGATCGTCGAAGCTCTTGATGCTCGTCGCCTTCAGGGCGAACACGCCCTGGTAGAACGGCGCGTAGGCGGCGCTGAAATCGATGATCTTCAGGCGCTCCTCGTTCTTGCCGAGGGTCGAGACGATGAGGTCGATCTTCTTCGTCTGCAGGTAGGGGATGCGGTTGGCGCTCACCACGGGCACCAGCTCGACCTTGGCGCCGAGCTTCGCCCCGATCAGGTTGGCGACGTCGACGTCGAGGCCCATCGGCTGCAGGTCGAGTCCGGCGAAGCCATAGGGCGGGTAGTCGGTGGGGATGCCGATCCTGACCAGCTTGGCCTTGGCGATCCCCGCCAGCGCGTCCTGCGCCCGGGCACCGGCGGAGGACAGCAGGGCGGCGCCGAGGCCGAGGGCGACGAGGAGGCGGCGTGTGGTCAGCGGCATCGGCGAATCGACTTTCCTGAAGCGTGCCGTCCTGCCTGTGCAATTTTTGTGCAGCGCGCCAGTCGGACGGCGCGGTATCCACAGCGACGGGCCGGATCGTCGCCATCCGGTCGATCCCGCGACGGCGCCCCGGATCAGTCCCGGGCCGAACATGCCCTGCCGGCGCGGCGTTACCCTCCCGCGTGCTTCACGCCAAACATCAGGGAGAAACGCCATGAAGGTCTTCGCAGTCGCCCTCGCCAGCACCCTCCTCCTCGGATCGGCCGCCCTCGCGGCGGAAGGCGGCTCCGGCACCACCAAGTCCGGCACCATGAACACCACCGGCCCGAACGACGCCGGCGCCGGCTCGTCCCCGGGGGCCGCCGGCAGCGGACCCTCCACGGGCGACAAGAGCCGCTCCGGCACCGCCAGCAGCACGGGCGCCAACGATGCCGGCTCGGGCGCCTCGCCGGGCTCGGCCGGCAAGGGCACGAGCGCGCCGACGCGCTGACCCACCCGGGCGGCGCGGGCAGACGGGCGCCGCGACCTCGCGCCGGGCCGCCCGGCATCCCATATCCCGGTCCGGCGCCGCTCCGCGCCCGACCGGACGGGATCTCTCATGGCTGGCCTCAAGGACAAGCGCGGCTTCATCGACAAGGAGCGCCTCGACCTGTCCGAGCGCAAGGCGGTGGAGTTCTGGATGAAGCGCTGGGGCGTCACCCAGGACCAGCTCACCACCGCCCACCGCAAGGTCGGCCGGATGACCAAGGACATCGCGGCCGAACTCGGCAAGAAGCGCTGAGACAGGAAGCGCCGAGCCCGAGACGTCGAGCCCCCACTGCCCCGCGGCCGCCCGCGCACCTATCTCAGGGGAGCGCCCGGCAGCGGGGGGCGACAGGATCGGCATCGATGCAGCGCTACTTCTTCCACACGCATATCGGCGACGACGTGGTGGTGGACCCCGACGGCCGGGAATTGCCGAATGCGGACGCCGCCTGGACTGCGGCCCGGCTCCTGGCCCGCCAGCTCCTGCAGGGCGCCGACAGCGACCCGCAGCTCCTCGGCGCCGTGCTGTTCGTCGAGGATGCGGAAGGGGAGATCGTGCTCGAATTTCCCCTGAGCGAGGCCGTCACCCTCGAGCCCGTCGCGGAGCCGACCGCCGGTACGCGGCACTGAGCCTGCGGCCCTCCCCGGCCCATGACGGGGCGGGACCGGACCCTCGAGGTCGCGCGCCGCGCGGCGCCGGCGCGCCGTCCCGTCTCCGGAGACCCCACCCATGAGCCTTCTCGACCGCGCCGTTCGCTCGGTGAACCGCCTGCTGGCGCAGAATTTCGGCCCGCTCTCGACGGCCGCCTATCGCGTGGCGAACGCCTATGCGAAGGGCTACAACAACCTGAACTACGACATGAAGACCAACGGGGAGTACCGCCTCCTCGACCGGCTCGCGCGCCTCGAGACGAGGACGATCTTCGATGTCGGCGCCAACAAGGGCGCGTACGCCAGGGCCTGCCTGTCCCGCTTCGCCGGGGCCGAACTGCACGCCTTCGAGCTGGTGCCCGAGACCTACGCCAAGTTCGTCGCCAACGTGCGCTCCGACCGGGTGGTCGCGAACAAGTTCGGCCTGTCGGACAAGCCCGGCCGCGTGGAGATCAACGTCAACCCGAGGAAGGACGGCCTGAGCTCGCTGATCGAGGGCACCGCCATCAACAAGGGCACCTGGACCAGGCGCAGCGTCGAGGTCATCCGCGGCGACGATTACTGCGCCGAGCGCGGCATCACCCGGATCGACTTCCTCAAGATCGATGTCGAGGGCGCCGAGCACCTGGTGCTGGAGGGCTTCTCGCGCATGCTCGCGGAGGGGCGGATCTCGGTGATCCAGTTCGAGTACGGGATGATCAACATCTATTCGAAGTTCCTGCTCCTGGATTTCTGGCGCCTCCTGACCGACCATGGCTTCGTGCTCGGCCCGATCATGCCCCGCGGCGTCGCCTTCCGGAGCTACGATGCGCGCGACGAGACCTTCCAGGGCCCGCCGAACTTCGCGGCGGTCCACGCGTCGAGGCCGGAGATCGTCCGGGCCGTGAAGCTCTGAACCGATCCGGCGCCGCCATCGGCGCGGGCCATCCGTGCGGCCCCGGCG
>NZ_JBYSXL010000002.1:0-196358 GCF_058782155.1 Methylobacterium sp. FW306-05-D | reverse complement strand
TCCAGATCCTCGTGCGCACCGTCCTGGCCGAAATCACCCGCCGCACCAACGCCTTCTGAACCAGACACGAGACGCGGGGCGGGTCCTTGAGGGGGCGCTGTCGGGAGCACGACCCGATAAACAGAACGGAACTGGACTTCCTTCTACAGTCTTCACCGAACCAATCGGAGCTTAGGGATGCGCCGTAGCCCTATCAGATGCCTCAAGAGGTCAGCGGATTGAAGTGGTGAAAGACACGGTGACGATCCATTTCTAGGATCCCGTGATCCCGACGAATCGACCAGACGATCAATCCCTTCTCCAGGAACTCCCCCGCTACTGCTAAGGCTTCTTCTTCGCCGCGAAGGGCGATGTAGACGTGAGGCGTGATGTCTTCTTCCGTCGTTCCGGGGTCAACCGGCTCACTCCAATGGACAGTCCAGGACATGTAGGATTTCCTCCGCGTGCCAACCCCGCGCGGCAAACGGAACGGGGTTCGATATCGGTTACATCCGCCTGCATCGAGTGAGCGATGTAGCGATGCAGGGGTCCGGTAAGACAGGCAATGAATGCGCCGACCACGGACAGTTCCCATGCATCGGCTCCGTTTAATGTCGAATGGCGAGCCGGTCGATCCGACCGAACGTCGATATGGCTCGACGTGGTAACACATTGACGATCGCACGCCGGCGGTCTGAGGACGCCGACCTCCTGACCGATCGAAGACCGGTTGACCGGTTATCAATACGTTTCCCATGAGCACCGCGGCCGCGACTGAATCCTTCCCGCTTCGGTGCTGAATTGGGAACGGATTCATTTCGAAGAACTTGTTGGCTGGATGCGCAATGGGCGCGTCGACGGATGATGGAACTCATGACCAAACTTGCGATCGCTCTGGCCGCCAGCACGCTGCTCGGCGCCATCGGATTGACGTCCGCCTCAGCCGCTCCCGCGATGCCGGCACCCGCTGCCGCCGTCGCCGGTGAACAGGGCATCGATCAGGTGGCTTACCGCCGTCACCATCATGGCATGCGCCATCATCGTCACCATCGCCGCATGCACCGCATGCCGCGGTCGCGCATGATGAGTGATCCGAATTCCCGCAATCCGTCGCAGCCCGGCTACCAGCAGCAGAAGGGCAACACTTCGGGCGGCCCGCGCTACTGATAGCCGTTCAAGGTCTGAGCGAACGGTGTCGATAGGGGCTGGTGTGCAGGACACGCCGGCCCCTTCTCTTTCGAGAGAGGGGCCTCGGCCTGGTTTCTCCCCAGGCCAGACGCAGCCGCGCGCTGATCCTGAGGCGGTCGCTCTGCTATGCTGGCGCCATGTCACAGCGCCACGCCCGCTCCGTCGCCAAGACCGGTTCCGCCACGTCGGACTACACCACCAGCGCTGCCGTCCTCGATACGGCCAGTGCCACGCCGATGATGGCACAGTACATCGAGATCAAGGCCGCCAATACGGACTGCCTCCTGTTCTACCGAATGGGCGACTTTTACGAGTTGTTCTTCGAGGATGCAGAGATCGCTTCGCGTGCTCTCGGGATCGTGCTCACCAAGCGCGGCAAGCACGGGGGCGTCGACATACCCATGTGCGGCGTTCCCGTGGACCGCTCCGACGATTATCTGAGCCGCCTCATCGCCCTCGGTCACCGCGTCGCCGTCTGCGCGCAGACTGAGGATCCGGCCGAGGCCAAGAAGCGAGGACCGAAATCCGTCGTCCGGCGCGAGGTCGTTCGCCTCGTCACGCCCGGAACCATCACGGAAGACCGGCTGCTCGACCCTACCCGCGCCAACGTCCTGCTGGCTATCGGCCGCCGCAAGGCCGGCGAGACCGCCTCCGTCTACGGCCTCGCCGCCGTGGATATCTCCACCGGACGCTTCTCCTTGAGCGAGGTGCCGGCCGGCGAACTCGGTTCGGCGATCGCCCGCCACGATCCGCGTGAGATCGTCCTATCGGAGGCGATCCATGCCGATCCGTCCCTGTCGCGGCTGTGGCGCGAATGCCCGGTGCCCGTGACGCCGCTGGCCCAGGCCGAGCTGGAACCGGCCGCGGCTGAGCGCCGGATCAAGGCACAGTTCGGAGTCTCCACCTTGGAGGGGTTTGGCCAGTTCGGACGGGCCGAGATTGCCGCCGCCGGAGCTGTTTTGCTTTACATCGAGCGCACGCAGATCGGAGCACGCCCGACCCTGTCGCCGCCGACGCGGGAAACCTCCGATGCGACCCTCTCAATCGATGCGTCCACTCGTGCCAACCTCGAGCTGACCCGAACCCTCTCCGGCGAACGCAAGGGCAGCCTGCTCGACACCATTGACCGGACCGTCTCCGCCGGCGGGGCTCGTCTCCTCGCAGAGCACCTCGCTGGTCCTCTGACGGATCTTGAGGCGATCCGACACCGACATGCGGCCGTGGAGTTCCTGGTCGACGACGCTGCGACCCGCGCCGCTTTTCGCGACAGCCTCGCCCGGGCGCCGGACCTCGCGCGTGCGCTCTCGCGTCTCGCGCTCGGACGAGGTGGGCCGCGCGATCTCGCAGCCCTGCGCGACGGCCTCGACGCGGCGCAGGACTTGGCGAGTCGCTGTGCGGCTCTCGACGGCCTGCCGGAGGACCTCGTCGCTGCCGCGACCCGGCTGGCGGCGGTGGATCGCACTTTGGCGGTCGAACTCCACGCGGCACTGGCCGACGACCTGCCCCTGAAACGGCAGGACGGGGGCTTCGTGCGGGCGGGATACGATGCCGAGATCGACGAGAGCCGCCTGCTCGGGCAGGATTCGCGCAAGGTCATCGCCGCCCTGCAGGCGCGCTACGCCGAGGAGACCGGCTGCCGCACCCTGCGGATCAAGCACAACAACATGCTCGGATACTACATCGAGGTGCCGCAGGGGGTGGGCGAGGCGTGCCTCAAGGGTGTGATGCGTGAGACTTTCATTCATCGGCAGACCATGGTCGATGCGATGCGCTTCACCAGTGTCGAACTCGGGCAACTCGAAAGCCGGATTTCGGGCGCGGCCGACCGGGCACTCGCCCTGGAAAGCGCGGTATTCGATTCGCTAGCGGGACGGGTTCTCGCGCAGGCGGCGACCATTGCGGCGGTGGCCGAAGCGCTGGCGCGCCTCGATGTGGCGGCCTCGCACGCGGAATTGGCCGTCGAACGCGACTGGCGCCGCCCCCTGGTCGATGAGAGTTACGCCTTCGTGGTGGAAGGCGGCCGCCACCCGGTGGTGGAGGCGGCGCTACGGCTCTCCGGCGCGCCGTTCATCGCCAATGACTGCGACCTGTCGGGGGAGGGACGCGGACGCATCCGACTCGTCACGGGGCCGAACATGGGCGGCAAGTCGACCTTCCTGCGCCAGAACGCGCTGATCGCCGTGCTGGCGCAGATCGGCGCCTTCGTGCCGGCGACGCGGGTTCGCCTCGGTCTCGTCGATCGGCTGTTCTCCCGTGTCGGGGCCGCCGACGATCTGGCGCGCGGGCAATCGACATTCATGGTGGAGATGGTCGAGACGGCCGCGATCCTGAACCAGGCCAGCCGGCGCTCTCTCGTCATCCTCGACGAGATCGGCCGCGGCACCGCCACCTTCGACGGGCTCTCCATCGCCTGGGCCTGCCTGGAGCACCTGCACGAGCAGAATGGCTGCCGGGCTCTGTTCGCCACCCATTTCCACGAACTCACCGCGCTCGGACAGCGCCTCTCTCACCTCGACAACGCGACCCTGCGAGTGGCCGAGCACAAGGGAGAGGTCGTCTTCCTGCACGAGGTCGTTCCGGGCGTGGCCGAGCGTTCCTACGGGCTCCAAGTGGCCCGGCTCGCGGGCTTGCCCGCCGGCGTGATCGCGCGGGCGGGATCAATCCTGAAGCATCTCGAAAAGGCTGAGCGCGACCGCCCGTCCCGCCCGCGAATCGACGACCTGCCGCTCTTTGCCAACCTTGCGCCGCCGCCCATGCCGGAGCCCGCTCCCGAAGCGCGCGACGATACGCTGCGCCGCGCACTCGACGCCATCGACCCGGACGCCCTGACGCCGCGCGAGGCCCTAGAGGCCCTCTACAAGCTCAAGGCTGTCGGCGGCCAGGGCGATTAGGGCTGGCCCGAATGGTCCATTCTGTCGTGCCCAGCACGGGGCGGCGCGCCGGCGTCATCCGCTATGCTTCCCGGGCCTGACCTCGAGGGGCCGCAAGATCACCCCCGCAGGGTGAGCCTGCCGCCATTCATGCTGAATTCGTTCAAGCGCTTCAGGAACGACATGCCGAGGAGGCTGGTGGAGA
The DNA here is from genome assembly GCF_058782155.1 of Methylobacterium sp. FW306-05-D. Classification (NCBI taxonomy): domain Bacteria; kingdom Pseudomonadati; phylum Pseudomonadota; class Alphaproteobacteria; order Hyphomicrobiales; family Methylobacteriaceae; genus Methylobacterium; species Methylobacterium sp. FW306-05-D. The sequence goes on along the minus strand of NZ_JBYSXL010000002.1, from coordinate 192,116 downwards.
GCCGCCCGCGCGGCATCACCAGGGCGTTGACGCCCTGGACGGTGATGGTGCCGATCCGCATCTCGGGAATCCGGATCGCCGCCGCCATGGCGACGCCATTGGCGGTCTGGACCGGGACGCGGAAATCGCGTTCGCTCACCCGCAGCCCGGCGCGCTCGGCATCCTCGTAGGTGAAGGCGCAGGTCGTCGCCCCGGTGTCGACCAGCATGCGCAGGCGCTGCCCGTCGATCACGACGTCGGTGGAGAAGTGTCCCTGTGTGTCGGCGAAGAGTGTCATGGTGCCCGGGCCGCTGCGGACCGGTGACGGCGGCGAACGCTCCGCCGGCGGCGTCGCGACCGCGGCATGCTCCGGGGCCAGATGCTGAAATCGATCCGCCAGGCCGACAGCCCAGATCGCTGCCGCCGCCGTCACTCCGAGCGCCCACACGATCGGTCGCGTCATCGAATCCATCCCTCGCCAACGCCGAAGGCTAGGGTAGGGAGGGTGAACGAGCCGTCGGCAGCGGGCCGGATATCCGGCGCGAGCGCCAGCGATCCGGTCCTATGGTTTCGAAGTCGCTGACAATTTCGATCGCATTGCCGGGGCGCGATCCCGTCGGCTTCATTCGGAAAGGGCGGTGACCGCGGATCGGAAGGTGTCCTGTCCGACGCCGGCGAGTTGCTTCCCGCAGGCCGCCTGGGCCGCCTGCCAAAGCGGGTAGGCCTCGCTCAGCAGGTGCCGACCCTCGTCCGTCAGCACGATGCGTCTGACGCGACGATCGTCCGCGTCGGGTCGGATCACAAGGAGCCCGCGGCGCTCCAGCGGCTTCAAATTCGCCGTGACGGTCGTCCGATCGGAGGCCAGATGCAGCGCCAGGGCGGTGACGGTGGGCGGCTCGTCGCACACCAGCATCATCAGCAGGGTGAACTGCCAGTTCGACAGACCCGTCGGTCGCAGGGCGGCATCATACCGGCGCCCGATCGCGCGCGCCGCCCGCTGGGCCGCGAAGTTGAAACAGGCCTGCTCGACCGTGGCGGCGACGGCGGGAGTGAGATCGGGTGAACGCGCCACGCGGCGGCCTCCGTCGGGTTGATACCAACTATATACTCGATCGATCCGCGATTGCGACATCGATCCGCGAGTGCGACCCGGGCGAGCCCATCGGTCGGACCCTCCCTCAGAGATTTGATATCAACCTATGTGCGGTGCCGCACGGAGTTCGATCCATAAACGTTTATATCAACGTTATCGCAGCGGGTCGAGGTGCTCCGCCAGGACGGCGGGCAGCATCCAAGGCTCATATCCCGGAGAAAGTCCATGACCGTTCGCACCACCCTCACGGCTGTTCTCGCCGCCGGCCTCACCCTCGTCGCGGCGCATGCCGCCGCCGAGCCGCGCACTTATCAGGCCTGGGGCCATACCTTCGAAGTGGCGGACCAGCATCCGTCCGTGACCGTTCTGCCGACGGAGCGTGCCGGCCCCCGGGTGACGTCCGCCCCGGTAGCGCCGAAGCGTGCCTACACCGCCGGCGGCATCGTCGAGCCCATTCCTGCCGAAGCCAACCGGACCCTCAACGTCTGGGGCGCCCGGCTCGACGCCCCCACGCGCTGACCGACCCGCCGCGCCGGCTCAGCCACCCCTGCACCATCATTGACTCAATCGATATCGGATATTGAAAGCATCTGTTTGAATGATGGTGCAGTGCAAATACATTGCGATCACCGAGCGGGATCCATGCCCCCGGAAAATCAAGGACCCTCATCATGCCCCTCCGTACCCTCATCCTCGCGACGCTCACGACGGTCAGCCTGGCCAACACTGCTCTGGCGGACGATCGCGCCTTCCTCACCCCGCCGCTGTATCGTGAGCAGGCCCGCGTCACGGCCGCCGTGCGTCCCGCCTCCGAACTGACGACGACGCCCTCCCTGACCTCGCGAGCACCCGCCACCCGGCGGAGTGTCGCCGAGACCGCCGACGCGTCCATCCGCTAAGGCGGCCGCCCCGTGCATCACCGCAGGCGTCCTCCGACCCGCGCTCCAATGGGACGTCTCCCATTGGAGCGTTCTCGTCTCGAATTGAGATGAGCCCCTTGAGACCAGCCGAATCATCCAACCCGCCGAGCATTAAGTAGAGCCAGTGCGCTCGCCGCTCGCGCCGGTTTCGTCGACCGGCATGCCGGTCAGCCACACCCCAAGTGCGATCTTAGATAGGAGTCCGGGCCTCCTCGCTGGCCTCAGGATGGCCGTTCGATCCGAAACCATCCTTTCGAAAAGATACGTCGGTTGCGCCGCGCGACGCTTGCGGGTATAGGCCGCGCCAGCGCCCGCCAGACACCCTTGGAGGCACGGGCGCTTCGGGGATCGGGGCATGGCCGTCCGTTTCGGGCGGCCTTTCGCGTTTCCCGGGATTTTCATTTTCAAAAGGATCACGCCATGAGCGCAGTCAAGACGCTTGAGGCCGTGGCACGCGACCGGGTCGGCAAGGGGGCCGCCCGGGCCGTTCGTCGCCAGGGTCAAGTTCCCGCCGTCATCTACGGAGGCGGTCAGGCCCCGCAATCCATCGCCGTCGACCTCGTCCGTGTCCGCACGCTGATCTACGCCGGTGGCTTCAAGACCACCCTGTTCGAGATCACTGCCGGCGGCAAGAAGACCCGCGCGATTCCGCGCGACTTCCACCTCGATCCGGTGACGGGCGTGCCGATCCACGTCGACTTCCTGCGCGTCGTCGCCGGCCAGTCGATCACGGTCGAGGTTCCTGTGCACTTCCTGCACGAAGACGCGGCCCCCGGCATCAAGCAGAAGGGCGGCACGCTCAACGTCGTGCTCCACACGCTGCCTCTCGAGGTCGCCCCCGACGCGATCCCGGATGCCATCGAGATCGACCTCACCGGTCGCGAGATCGGCGACGCGATCCACATCACCGATGTGAAGCTGCCCGCCGGCGCCACCTTCACGGGCGAGCCCGACGCCACCGTCGCCAACATCGTGCCGCCGACCGTTCTCGGCGCCGAGGTCGAGGCCGAGGAGGCTGCGATCGCCGAGGCACAATCCGCCGAGGCCGCCGAGGAGAAGGCCGAGGAAGAGGCTTCTGAGGAAGCCGCCGAGGACGAAAAGAAGGAGGATTGAGGTCAGGGCGCAAGCCCTGTCTCACCCCATCTCTGCGGGTGCCCCGGCCATCAGGCTGGGGCATCTCCGTTTCCGGGGCCACGTCTCGTGGCTTCCTGCGCAAACCTGTCTGGATCGATTCGCGCCATGCGCCTGATCGTCGGCCTCGGCAATCCTGGTGCCCGCTACGCCAAGAACCGCCATAACATCGGCTTTCTCGCCGTGGATGAGATCGCGCGCCTGCACCGCGCCGGACCATGGCGTCGCAAGTTTCAGGGTGAGATCGCCGAGGTAGCCATCGGCCCCGAGCGGGCGATCCTGCTGAAGCCGCAGACATTCATGAATGAGTCCGGGCGCGCGGTGCAGGAAGCGCAGCGTTTCTACAAGATCGCCCTGTCCGACGTCATCGTGCTGCACGACGAACTCGACCTTGTCCCAGCCAAGCTGCGGGTGAAGACGGGGGGCGGCAACGCTGGGCATAACGGCCTGCGTTCGATTACGGCACAATGCGGCAACGACTATCGCCGGGTCCGCCTCGGCATCGGGCATCCGGGGGACAAGGCCCTGGTACACGCCTATGTCCTGAACGACTTCGGCAAGGGCGAGGAGGCCTGGGTCGACGACCTCTGCCGGGCCGTCGCCGATCATGCGCCTCAGCTGGCGGCCGGCGAGGATGCTAGCTTCCAGAACAAGGTCCACCTCGCCATGGCGGGGCGCGGCTGGGACGACGTCAAGCAGGTCAACGCGCGCGATTGACCGCGGCGGCCACATCGGATTTCACGCGGGCAGGCTTTCAGCGGACCCGCGAACGGACAGGTGACCCATGGGCTTCAAATGCGGCATCGTCGGCCTGCCGAACGTTGGCAAGTCGACCCTCTTCAACGCGCTGACGCAGACCGCTGCGGCGCAGGCGGCGAACTACCCGTTCTGTACCATCGAACCCAATGTTGGCGAAGTCGCTGTGCCGGATCCGCGCCTCGACGATCTCGCCAAGATCGCCGCGTCGAAGGAGATCATTCCGACCCGGCTCACCTTCGTCGATATCGCCGGCCTCGTGCGCGGCGCTTCGAAGGGCGAGGGCCTGGGAAACCAGTTCCTCGCCAACATCCGCGAGGTGGACGCCATCGCTCATGTGGTCCGCTGCTTCACCGACGGTGACGTGACCCATGTCGAGGGCAAGGTCGATCCGGCCGCCGATATCGAGACCATCGAGACCGAGCTGATGCTGGCCGACCTCGATAGCCTCGAGAAGCGCGTCATTGCCCTGGAGAAGAAGGCCAAGGGTGCCGACAAGGAAGCCAAGGAGACCCTCGATCTGGTCCAGCGCGCCCTGCCGCTGCTGCGTGAAGGCAAGCCGGCGCGGCTCGTGCAGCGCAAGCCCGAGGAGGAGCGCCTGTTCCAGAGCCTCGGCCTGATGACGGCGAAGCCCGTCCTCTACGTCTGCAACGTCGACGAGGGCGACGCCGACAAGGGCAACGCCTATTCGGAGGCGGTGATGGCCCGTGCCAAGGCGGAAGGGGCCAAGGCCGTGGTGGTGTCTGCCAAGATCGAGAGCGAGATCGCGGTGATGCCGCTGGCCGACCAGGGCGATTTCCTGGAGGCCGTCGGCCTCGCCGAGCCCGGCCTGAACCGCGTCATCCGCGCCGGCTACGAACTCCTCGGCCTCATCACCTACTTCACCGTCGGCCCCAAGGAAGCGCGCGCCTGGACCATCGAGAAGGGTACCCGTGCCCCGGCCGCCGCCGGCGTGATCCATACGGATTTCGAGAAGGGCTTCATCCGTGCCGAGACCATCGCCTTCCACGACTACACGAGCCTGAAGGGTGAGGCCGGTGCCAAGGAGGCCGGCAAATTCCGCCTGGAGGGCAAGGAGTACGTGGTGCAGGACGGCGACGTGCTGCATTTCCGCTTCGCCAACTGACTCGACGCGAGCGGGAGCGGCGCCGCTTCCGCATCGCCGGGCCGCATATCGGCGATTTGCTCCCCAGAGCCTGAGAGAATCCGCATGACCGGCATCGCGTTCGAGGACTTCACGCCCGGGACGGTGATCGAGGGTGGTCCGGTGACGGTGACGGAAACCGAGATCATCGCCTTCGCGCGTGAATTCGATCCGCAGCCCTTCCACCTCGACCCGGAGGCCGCCAAGGCGACCTTCGTCGGCCAGCTGATCGGCTCCGGATGGCAGACTGCCGGTTTCGGGATGCGCCTGCTGCAGAAGCACGTCTTCCGCGGCGCCACCTCGATGGGCTCGCCCGGGATCAACGAGCTGCGCTGGCTCCGGCCGGTGCTGCCGGGCGACCGCCTCAGCATCTCGGTTCGGGTCGACACCTGCCGGGCCTCGAACACCAAGCCGGACCGCGGCTTCGTCGGCTTCGCCATGACCGTCCTGAACGGCGACGGCGAGCGCGTCATGACGCAGATCTTCACCGTGATGTTTCCCCGGCGCGGCGCGACCCCTCTGCCGCCGCGGACCGTCTCCGCGGCGGACACGGCACCGCCCGAGGAGGCCGACGACGCCGAACCGCTCGCCTTCCTCCAAGCGGCCCCCATCGGCAGCGTACGGGACCTCGGCGGTCACCACTTCACGCCGGAGGCCGTCACGGCCTTCGCCCGGGCCTACGACCCGCAGGCCTTCCATCTCGATCCAGAGGCCGCCCGGCACACCCATTTTGGCGCGCTCTGCGCCTCGGGCTGGCACACGGCCGCCGCCTGGATGAAGCGGCTGCACATCACCCGCGGCCGCGACGTCGCCCTGACGGCAAAGTCCGGCCCGGTCCCACAGCTCGGTCCATCGCCGGGTTTTCGCGACATGCGGTGGCTCGCGCCGGTCTATGCCGGCGACACCATCCGCTACAGTTGCACCCTGATCGACAAGCGCGAGACGGCGTCCCGCCCGGGCTGGGGCCTCGCCACGCACCAGAACACCGGATTGAACCAGCGCGGCGAGAAGGTCTTCGCCTTCACCGGTTCGGTGTTCTGGCAGTGGGCGCCTGAATCCTGAGGCGTCAGGCGGCCTTGCGCCGCTCCGGGTAGAGGCGCAGCAGCCCCTCGGCATCGGCCGAGGCGATGCCGCGCTCGGTGATGATGCCGGTGACGAGGCGCGCCGGCGTGACGTCGAAGGCCGGGTTCGCCACGGGGCTTCCCGGCGAGACGACCTCGACGGTGGCGAAGCCGCCGTCGGCTAGGCGCCCGGTGAGATGGGTGACCTCGCGGCCGTCGCGCTCCTCGATCGGGATCTCGCGCACGCCGTCGTCCAGCGTCCAGTCGATCGTCGAGAAGGGCAGGGCGGCGTAGAACGGCACCCGGTTGTCGCTGGCGGCCAAGGCCTTGAGATAGGTGCCGATCTTGTTGCAGACGTCGCCCGAGGCCGTGGTCCGGTCCGAGCCGACGATGCAGACGTCGATGGCGCCGTGCTGCATCAGGTGCCCGCCGGCATTGTCGGCGATGACCGTGTGCGGGACGCCGTGGGCGTTGAGCTCGAAGGCCGTCAGGGCCGCGCCCTGGTTGCGCGGGCGGGTCTCGTCCACGAAGACATGGACCGGCACGCCGGCATCGTGCGCCACGTAGATCGGCGCCAGGGCCGTGCCCCAGTCGACCGTGGCCAGCCAGCCGGCGTTACAGTGGGTCAAGACGTTGATGGTGCGCCCCTTTTGGCGATGCAGGTCGCCGAGGATCCGTGCGCCGTGGACGCCGATGGCGTGGCAGCTCTCGACGTCCTCCTCGGCGATGCGGCCGGCCTCCGCGTAGGCGAAGGCGGCCCGCTCGGCCTCCGGGACCGTGCGGAGCTTGGCGGCGACCCGGTCGAGGGCCCAGCGCAGGTTGATCGCCGTGGGCCGCGTGGCGGCGAGCGTCGCGACGGCCTGGTCGAGCCCCGCCTCGGAGGCATCGGCGCGCAGGCCGAGGGCGAGCCCGTAGGCGGCGGTGACGCCGATGAGCGGGGCACCGCGCACCACCATGGTGCGGATCGCCACGGCGGCGTCGTCCAGGGTCGAGAGCGTCTTCAGCTCGAAGGCGAAGGGCAGGCGGGTCTGGTCGATCACCGCCACCGAGGCGCCGTCCTCGGCGGCGAAGATGGTGCGGTAGGGCTTGCCGTCGATCTTCATGAGGGGCGTCCGAATGCTGGCGGGCGGGAGGCCGGCGCGCGGTCCCGGCCGAGATCGGGACCGCGCATCGGCGGTTTTCGCGCGTGGAATACGACGGGGGTCTCGTCGAGGTCGCGCGGGTTTTCAGGCCGCGCGGGCGAGTTTCGCCTTCTCGGCGGCGAAGGCCCAGTCGAGCCACGGGGTCAGGGCCTCGAGGTCCGAGGACTCGACCGTGCCGCCGCACCAGATCCGCAGGCCCGCCGGGGCGTCGCGGTAGGCACCGATGTCGTAGGCGATGCCCTCGCGGTCCAGGGTGTCGGCGATGCCCTTGGCGACCGCACCGACCGCGGCGTCGCCCTGGGCGAGCACGTCCGGGTCGGTGATGACGAGGCAGACGCCGGTGTTGCTGTAGGTGCCGGCATCGGCCGCGAGATGTCCGATCCAGGGGGTGCGGGCCACCCAGTCGTGGATGATTCGGGCATTGGCGTCGGCCCGGGCGTGGAGCGCCGGGAGGCCGCCGATTCGCTCGGCCCATCTCAGGGTGTCGAGGTAGTCCTCGACCGCCAGCATCGAGGGCGTGTTGATGGTGTCGCCCTTGAAGATGCCCTCGATCAGCTTGCCGTCCTTGGCGAGGCGGAAGACCTTCGGCACCGGCCAGGCCGGGACGTTGGACTCGATCCGGGCGACGGCGCGGGGCGAGAGCACGATCATGCCGTGCGCGGCCTCGCCGCCCATGACCTTCTGCCAGGAGAAGGTGACGACATCGAGCTTGGCCCAGTCCAGCGGCATCGCGAAGGCGGCCGAGGTGGCGTCGCAGATGGTGATGCCCGCGCGGTCGGCGGCGATCCAGTCGCCGTTCGGCACGCGGACGCCGGCGGCGGTGCCGTTCCAGGTGAAGATCACGTCGTTGTGCTGGGTGTCGACGGCCGAGAGGTCGGGCAGGATGCCGTAGGCGCCGATATGCACCCGGGGCGCGATCTTGAGTTCCTTGAGGGCGTCCGTGACCCATTCGAGGCCGAAGGCCTCCCAGGCCACGACCTCGACGGTCTTCGGCCCCAGCATCGACCACATCGCCATCTCGACGGCACCGGTGTCGGAGGCCGGCACGATGCCGATGCGATACTCGGCCGGCACCTGCAGCACGCTGCGGGTGAGGTCGATGGCCTCCTTGAGCTTGGCCTTGCCGATGGCCGAGCGGTGCGAACGGCCGAGCGGCGCGCCGGCCAGCGCCTCGAGGCTCCAGCCGGGACGCTTGGCGCAGGGGCCGGACGAGAAATTCGGCACGCGGGGGCGCGTGGCGGGTCGGTTGGTCACGTGCGTCATCCTTCCAGATGAGAGCTCCTCGTCGGGGAGGAGTCACCTGGAGACGCCAATGGACCCGCGCCGTTCGCGACGCAAGCGGGCGCCCGTCCGGGCAGGATCGAACGGCATGCATGCCGGTCAGGCTTCGCTGAGGAAGCTCCAGAGCTGGTCCGCGGCGTGGTTCCGGCAGACCAGCGACCGGAAGAGGCGGATCTCGATGGGCACGTCGAAGGGTTCGGGTCCGGCCCGCACCAGGCGGCCCTGGGCCTGGTCGTCGGCCGCCAGCGTCCGGGGCAGCCAGGCGACGCCGTGCCCCTCCCGCGCCATGGTGGTGAGGGTGGCGGCCAAGTGCGAGGTGAAGCGCGTCGCGGGGTGGAACGCCGCCCCCGCCTGGCAATGCGCCAGGATGCGGCCGAGGCCCGAGGCCTGGCTGTAGGCGAGGTAGGGGATCGGATCGGCCGCCGCGCCGGGCAGCGACCACAGGCCCCGTCCGTCCGGGGCCGGCGCGCAGAGCGGGACCAGGCGGTCGTCGCCCACGCGCAGGCTCTCGAACCGGTCCGGCTCGAAGCGCGCGGGCGCGTCCGGGTGGAAGTGGCAGAGCAGGAAGTGCACCTCGCCCGAGAGCATGATCTGCTCGCAGGCCTCCAGGCTGTCCGAGACCAGGTTGAGGGTGCCGAGGGTGCGCGCCTGCATCACCCGCCGGACCCAGCCGGGGAAGAAGGTGAAGGACAGGGCGTGGGTCGCCGCGATCGACAGCGTCGCGGTGTCCTGGCTGCCCACCGCCTGGGTCGCGCGCCGGGCTCGTTCGAGGTCGCGCAGCAGGTCCCGGGCGGCCGGCTGGAAATGCGCCCCCGCCGGCGTCAGCGCCGCCCCTTGCGCGCCGCGCAGGAACAGGGGGGTTCCGACCCAGTCCTCCAGCGCCCGGATGCGCCGGCTGAAGGCCGGCTGCGTCACGCAGCGCGCCTCGGCCGCGCGCGAGAACGTCTTCTGCTCGGACAGCGCCAGGAAGTCCTTCAGCCAGTCCAGGTCCATCCCCGCGCCCGAACTCCGTTCCCGCGTCCGATGCCGTTCGCGCATGGCGCGCACCGAACATGGCATTGGCCCGTCGCGGGTGTCCAGGCGTAGCACCGCCCCAAGCCCCGCGGACGGCCCCAAGCCCCGCTCAGAGGGATCACCGACGAACCTGCCCGATCCGCGGCAGACAGGAGGAAACCGGACATGACGTCATGGCTCCGCCGGCTCTCCGTCCAAGTCTTCGTCGCCATCGTCCTGGGCGCTCTCGTCGGCGTCCTGGCGTCCGATGTCGCCGTGACGCTCCAGCCCCTGGCGGACTCCGTCGTGCCCGGCCCGCAGGCGGCACCGCAGGCACCGGTGCCCGCCGCCCTCGCCTCGTAGGGCCGCGCGCCCAGCCCGGTCACCCGGTCGTCGGACCCGTCTCCCGACCGAACCCCCTCCCGAACCCCATCCCCCGCCAGTCCCGGAGAATTCCCATGCGCATCGTCGACGTCCGCGAAATCACCAAGCCGATCGCTTCGCCCATCCGCAACGCCTACATCGACTTCTCGAAAATGACCGCCAGCCTGGTGGCCGTGGTCACCGACGTCGAGCGCGACGGCCGCCGGGTGGTGGGCTACGGCTTCAACTCCAACGGCCGCTACGGCCAGGGCGGCCTCATCCGCGAGCGCTTCCGCAATCGCCTGCTGGAGGCCGAGCCGGGCAGCGTGCGCAACGAGGCCGGCGACAACCTCGACCCGCACAAGCTCTGGGCGGCGATGATGACCAACGAGAAGCCCGGCGGCCACGGCGAGCGCTCGGTGGCGGTGGGCACCCTCGACATGGCGATCTGGGACGCCACCGCGAAGATCGCCGGCAAGCCCCTGTTCCGGATGCTGGCCGAGCAGAAGGGCATCGAGGCCGACCCGCGCGTCTTCGTCTACGCGGCCGGGGGCTACTACTATCCGGGCAAGGACGACACCCAGCTGCGCGCCGAGATGCGCAGCTACCTCGACCGGGGCTACACCGTGGTCAAGATGAAGATCGGCGGCGTCCCGATCGCGGAGGATCAGCGCCGGATCGAGGCCGTGCTCGCCGAGATCGGCTCGGCCGCGCAGCTCGCCGTCGACGTGAACGGGCGCTTCGACCTCGAGACCGCCATCACCTACGCCAAGATGCTGCGCCAGTATCCGCTGTTCTGGTACGAGGAGATCGGCGATCCCCTCGACTACGCCCTGCAGGCGGCGATGTCGGAGTTCTATCCCGGTCCGATGGCCACCGGCGAGAACCTGTTCTCGCATCAGGACGCGCGCAACCTGCTGCGCTACGGCGGCATGCGGCCCGACCGCGACTTCCTGCAGTTCGACTGCGCCCTGTCCTACGGCCTCGTGGAGTACCTGCGCACCCTCGACGTGCTGGAGCAGTTCGGCTGGTCGCCCCGCCGCTGCATCCCGCATGGTGGGCACCAGATGTCGCTCAACATCGCGGCGGGCCTCGGTCTCGGCGGCAACGAGAGCTACCCCGACCTGTTCCAGCCCTATGGCGGCTTCCCCGACGGGGTCCGGGTCGAGAACGGCCACATCGTGATGCCCGAGCTGCCCGGCATCGGCTTCGAGGGCAAGGCTGACCTCATCCGGGTCATGCGCGACCTGGCCGCGTAAGATCCCGGGGCGGCCGCGCGGGGCGAAGGCTTCCGCGCGGGTCGAAGGGCAGTCTCACGGATCGGCGTGCAGGGTCCGGCGGAACAGGGCGCGCATCGCGGCCCATCCGCGCTCGGCGGCCTGCGGATCGTGGACGGGGAAGTCCGGCATCATCCAGCCATGGGCGGCCGGGTAGGTCTCGGCCGCATACCGCACGCCGGCCTGCCTCAGCGCATCCTCCAGGCGCTCGGCCATCGCGGGCGGGTAGCTGCCGTCGTTCTCGGCCGCCGCGATGTAGACCTCCGCCCGCAGCTTCGGCACGAACCGATGCGGGCTCGTCGGCGCGTCGGTGGCGAGGTTGCCGCCGTGGAAGCTCGCCACGGCGGCGAACCGGTCGGGTTCGGTGCCCGCCGCGGCCAGCGCCATGCCGCCGCCCATGCAGAAGCCCACCGCGCCGATCCGGCGGCCCGCCACGTCGCCGCGCGTGTCGAGATAGGCCAGGAAGGCGCCCGTATCCTCCGCCGCCTTGAGGGGGCTGGTGGTGGCCATCAGCGGACCCAGGACGGCGCGGAAATCGCCTGCGAACACCTCCCTCGGCACGAAGGGCCCGTAGGGGCCGTAGCGGTAGAACAGGTCCGGCAGCAGCACGACGTAGCCGGCCTCGGACAGGTGCCGGGCCATCTCCCGCATGCCCGGCCGGATGCCGCCGGCATCCATGTAGAGGATCACCGCCGGCCAGGGTCCCGCGCCGGGCGGAACCAGGACGTCGGCCGGGCAATCCCCGTCCCGCGTGCGGATCGTGACGGATTCGTTCGGCATGGCCTCTCCTCGGGCGGCATCTCGTCGGACGACAACGTGTCGGACGGTCTCTCGGCGCTTCGCGTTTCCCCGCGCCGACGATGACCCCTCGCGGGGGGAGGCGGCCATCGGGCCCGCCTGCGACCCGTCAGCCCTCGCGCGGCCGCAGCAGGTCGGGCCGGCGCTCGCGGGTGAGGCGCAGGGCCTCCTCCCGGCGCCAGCGGGCGATGGCGCCGTGGTTGCCGCCGGTGAGCACGTCGGGGATCGGCCGGCCCTCCCAGTCCCGCGGGCGGGTGTAGTGCGGGTATTCGAGATGGCCCGTCTCGAAGCTCTCCTCCTCGCCGGAGGCGACCTTGCCCATCACGCCGGGCAGCAGGCGCACGCAGGCATCGAGCACCACCAGGGCGGCGATCTCGCCGCCGGACAGGATGTAGTCGCCGATCGAGACCTCCTCCAGGCCGCGCCCCGCGATGACCCGCTCGTCCACGCCCTCGAAGCGGCCGCAGACGATGAGCACGCCGGGTCCCTCGCTGAGGGCCCGGACGCGCGCCTGGGTCAGGGGCCGCCCGCGCGGGCTCATCAGGAGCCGGGGCCGGGACTCCTCCGGCGCGGCGGCGGCGTCGATGGCGGCGGCGAGGACGTCGCAGCGCAGGACCATGCCGGCGCCGCCCCCGGCGGGGGTATCGTCCACCGCCCGGTGCCGCCCGAGGCCGTGCTCGCGGATGTCGCGGGCCTCCAGGCTCCAGGTGCCCCGCGCCAGCGCGTCCCCGGACAGGGACGTTCCGAGTGGCCCCGGAAACATCTCCGGGTAGAGGGTGAGGATCGTGGCGTTCCAGGGGCGGGCGGTCATGCTGCTTGATGGCGCCTGCACGTCCTTCGGGTCAACGGGCGGCGGGGGCCCGGTCGTTCGGGCCTCGGTCGATGCGCCCTGCGTCGGTTCTTCCCGGCACCGAACCGGCGGCGGCGGGTTGTCCTGCCATGGCCGCTCCCCGCCCGCTCCGCTCCCGCGCCGTCCTCCCGGTCGCCCGGACCCTCACCCTGGCCCTCGCGCTGGCCGGTTTCGCCCTGGCGAAGCCCCTGCGGGCGGCCGAGCCCCTGGCCCCGGCGGGCGCGCCCGCCTCGGCCTTTCCGAAGCCCGACCGGCCGGTGGCCGAGATCGTCGCGCCGCTCTGGGCCTCGGAGGCGCAGCGCGATTCGGTCGACGAGGTCGGCCAGGTGATGCGGCTGATGGGGATCGCGGCCGGCCAGACCGTCGCCGATATCGGCGCGGGCAGCGGCTACTACACGGTGCGGATGGCCGAGCGCGTCGGCCCCCAGGGCCACGTCTATGCGGAGGACGTGACGCCGCGCTACCTGGCGGGGCTGGAGACGCGGATCGCCCAGAGCGCGCTCACCAACGTCACGGTGGTGCGCGGCGAGCCGCACGACCCGCGCCTGCCGGCGGCTGCCCTCGACGCGGCCGTGCTGGTCCACATGTACCACGAGATCGCCCAGCCCTTCGGGCTGCTGCACAACCTGGCCCCCATGATGAAGCCGGGCGGCAGGATCGGGATCGTCGATGCCGACGACGTGCCCTCGCGGCACGGCACGCCGCCGGCGCTGCTGGCCTGCGAGCTCAAGGCGGCCGGCTATCGCCAGACCGGGTTCTCGGTGCTGGAGGGCGGCGTCGGCTACCTCGCGCTGTTCGAGGCACCCGCGGCCGCCGAGCGGCCGGCCCCGGGCGCGATCCGTCCCTGCCGGGACGAGACCACCCGGCGCGGTGCGACGGGGAGCGGCAGGACGTCCCGTTGAACCGACCCCGCGCGGAACGCGAGACAGCTGCGGTCCGCGTCCCGGCCCCCGCGTCGAGGCGGTCGACGACCGCCACGGCCACGCCGTCGGCGACGCGGAATTCGTGATGCTGCTCGCGGCCACCGATCCGGCGAACGCCCATCGGGTGGCGGACCGGGTCCGTGCCGAGGTCGCGCGGCTCAGGCCGGCTCGTCCGGCGGGCGGGGCTGGGCCGGCGCGAACAGGTCCTCCGGCGGATCGACCACGACGCGGCCGCCGGCGATGTCGAGCTCGGGCACGAAGGCCTTGGTGAAGGGCAGGAGCGCGGTGGCGCCGCCCAGCGCCGGCTTGATCTCGAGGAGATCGCCGCCGCCGTAATTCGGCACGTCCTGGACGGTGCCGATGACCGTGCCGGCGGTGTCCACCACCGAGAGGCCGACGAGGTCGGCCGTGAAGAATTCGTCCGCGTCCGACACGGTGCCGAGGCGCTCGCGCGGCAGGAACAGGGCGAGGCGGTTCAGGCCCTCCGCGCCGGTGCGGTCGGTGACGCCCTTCACGCGCACGACCAGGAGGTCAGGGGAGGCGCCGCCGGCCTGGCGGACGTCGGTGAACTCGATGCGGCGGCCGTCGGCGCCGATCAGCGGCCCGTAGGCGGCGATCGCCTGCGGGTCGCCGGTGTAGGATTTCAGCCGGACCTCGCCGGTGAGCCCGTGCGCCCGCCCGAACTCGCCCATCTGGACGAGGCTCGGGTCGGTGGGCGGCAGGGGCGCGTCGGCGTCGGGCCGCGGCCGGTGGGCCGAGGTGGCCGCGTCGCTGCCGATGCGGCCGGGCCGCGCACGGCGGCCGCCGTCACCGTGGGGTGGATTGCCTCCGGGACGGCGGGCCATGCGCGGGCTCTCAGCCTCAGGCCGCGGCGTCTTCGGCCGGGGCGGCGGCCTTCTCGGCGCGCTTGGCGGCGCGCTCCTTGGCCTTCTCGCCCGGCTCGGCCTTCTGCGGGTTGTTGCGCGCGGGGCGCTTGGCAAGGCCGGCGGCGTCGAGGAAGCGCAGGACGCGGTCGGTGGGCTGGGCGCCCTTGGCGAGCCAGGCCTGGATCTTGTCGGCCTCGAGCACGATGCGGGCCGGATCGTCCTTGGCCTTCATCGGGTCGTAGACGCCGACCTTGTCGATGAAGCGGCCGTCGCGGGGGGCGCGGGCGTCGGCGACGACGATGCGGTAGTACGGGCGCTTCTTGGCGCCGCCACGGGTGAGGCGGATCTTGAGGGACATGGTTCTACTCCAAAGGTCGGTGTGTGGTGTGAGGGCGAGAAGCGCGTAGCGAATGGCGAGTCCGTGGGGGCAAACCCGACTCGCTATGCGCTACGCCCCCCGTCGCTACTTCTTCTTCCCGAAGGGAAATCCGCCGAGCCCCGGCAGGCCGCCGGGGCCCTTGGGACCCCCGAGCCCGGGCAGGCCCGGCATCTTGCCCCCGAGGCCCGGGGGCATCGGGGGGAGCCTGCCGCCGAGCTGCTTCTGCATGTCGGCGATCATTTCCGGCGTCGGCTCCGGCATGCCGGGGGGCAGGCCGGGCATGCCGCCCATCCCGCCGCCGCCGCCCATGCCTCCCGAACCCATGCCGAACATCGAGCCGAGGGCCTGGCCGATGCCGCGCTTGCCCGAGCCCATCGCCTTCATCATGTCGGCCATGGTCCGGTGCATCTTGAGGAGCTTGTTGAGCTCCTCCACCTTCGTCCCCGAGCCCGCGGCGATGCGCTTCTTGCGGGAATTCTTGAGGATGTCGGGATTCTTGCGCTCCTGCGCGGTCATCGACGAGATGATGGCCCGCTGGCGGGCGAACATCTTCTCGTCGAGGTTGGCGTTCTCGACCTGCTTCTTGATCTGGCCCATGCCCGGGAGCATGCCCATCAGGCCGCCGATGCCGCCCATCTTCTCCATCTGGGCGAGCTGCATCGACAGGTCGTCGAGGTCGAACTTGCCCTTGCGCATCTTCTCCGCGGTACGGAGCGCCTGCTCGTGGTCGATGGTCTCGGCCGCCTTCTCCACGAGGGAGACGATGTCGCCCATGCCGAGGATGCGGTTGGCGACGCGGGAGGGGTGGAACTCCTCCAGGGCGTCGACCTTCTCGCCGGTGCCGACGAGCTTGATCGGCTTGCCGGTGACGGCCCGCATCGACAGGGCCGCGCCGCCGCGCGAATCGCCGTCCATCCGGGTGAGCACGATGCCGGTGACGCCCAGGCGCTCGTCGAAGGCGCGGGCGGTGTTCACCGCGTCCTGGCCGGTCAGGGCGTCCGCGACGAGGAGCACCTCGTGCGGGTTGGTGGCGGCCTTGACCTCGGCCGCCTCCGCCATCAGCGCCTCGTCGAGGGTGATGCGGCCGGCGGTGTCGAGCATGACCACGTCGAAGCCGCCGAGGCGGCCCGCATCCATGGCGCGGCGGGCGATCTGCACCGCCGACTGGCCGGCCACGATCGGCAGGCTCTCGACCTCGACCTGCTTGGCCAGGATCGCCAGCTGCTCCATCGCCGCCGGGCGGCGGGTGTCGAGGGAGGCCAGCAGCACCCGGCGCTTGTCGCGGGCCACCAGCCGGCGGGCGATCTTGGCGGTGGTGGTGGTCTTGCCCGAGCCCTGCAGGCCGACCATCAGGATGGCGACGGGGGCGGGGGCGTTCAGGTCGATGATGCCGGCTTCCGAGCCGAGCATCGCCACGAGCTCGTCGTTGACGATCTTGACGACCATCTGGCCGGGGGTGACCGACTTCAGGACGACGGCGCCGACCGCCTTCTCGCGCACCTTCTCGGTGAAGCCGCGCACCACTTCGAGGGCGACGTCGGCCTCCAGCAGGGCGCGCCGGACCTCGCGCAGGGCGGCGGTGACGTCGGCCTCGGTCAGCGCGCCGCGGCGCGTGAGGCCGGAGAGAATCCCGGAGAGGCGATCGGACAGGCCTTCGAACATGCGTCAGGCTCCCTGAACCGGCATCGTCGTCGGGCCGGTCACTGGTTCACGCCCGCGCTCTCGGCCCGGCGCGCCTGGAGCGCGTCCTCGAAGCCGCGGATCGCCTTGGCGAACTTGTCCCGGCATTCCGGGTTGCAGAAGCCCACCACCGCGCCGTTGTAGAGGGTCAGCGAATCGGCCGCGATCGGCTTGCCCGACCACGGGCAGGTGTCGTTCACTGCATCCTCGATGCGCAGGGTCGTGTTCGCGGCAGCGTGGGGCATCGGGACTCGACGACGACGGGTGAAGCGGGGCCGACGCTCTATCCCCAACGCGAAGCTCGCCCGAGGGCGCATCGCGCTGTCGGGCGTTGACCTCCGGCCTCAGGGGGCCGGTCGGCGTTCGTGATGACGATCAGACCGTCGAATGAATAGGGAGGCGGTTAGTCCCACGGCGGGGCCAAGTCAAGTTTTGCGGTTGATGGGCCGGACCTACGTGTGCATCCTGCCCCTCCGACACGCGGCGCGGGTTTCTCAGCATCGGGAGTCGCGCCATCGAGGCTTCGGCCATGGACGCCCAGATCCTCACTTGGCTTTTCTACCCGATCGGCGCCCTGGCGCTGGGCCTCGGGACGCTGTGGCTGGCCCGGCGATACCCCTGACACGTCTGGGCGTCAGCGCCCCGCCGGTGGAAGCCCCGGCAGCGCCGTCAGCGTTGCGTCCGAGAACGCCATCGCCTTGAACAGGCTGCCCATGCCGCGCCGGGACGGGTCGGTCAGGCGGGTCGCCGCCGCCGTGATCGCGTCGCGCTGCGCCGGTGACGCGTCCCGCCCCAGCCGCTCGGCCCGCTCGCGCAGACCGAGGGCGAGGAGGAAGTCGCGCTGGTCGACGGGGCCGTGCAGGATCGCGCCTTCGCCGGTCGCGGCCCGGCCGAGGGCGGTGAAATCCACGTGGGTGGTGAGGTCGGCCTCGCCGGGGTCGGCGAGCGGCGGGACGAAGGCGTGGCCGCGCAAAGCCTGGAGCGAATCGCCGAAGCCCGGCCGGACATGGCCGTAATCGATGGCCAGCACCGCGCCCCGGTCGGCGACGACGCGGCGGGCGAGGCCGCGCACCGCGTCGAGAGCCGCGCCCGGCAGGGTCATCAGGACGCCGTTCGGGCCGCTCGCGGCGATGCGGGTGTCGGGCTCGGCCGCGAGGCCGAAGGCGAGGGCGCCGCCATCCGCCGAGAGGCCGACGAGGCGCTCGAACCAGCCGCGCTCGGCGCGCTGGAACTGGCGCACGGGCAGGGCGTCGAAGAATTCGTTGGCGACGACCAGGGTCGGGCCGTGCGGCAAGGTGTCGAGGGTCTCGTGCCAGGTCGAGGCGGCGCCCGAAAGGCGGGATTCCTGCTCGGCCCGGAGCACCGGGCTCGTCTCCACGAGGTGCAGGGCCGGGCGCAGGCCGGGCGCGGCGCGGGACAGGGCCCGCAGGGCGTCCTGCATCAGGGTGCCCCGGCCGGGGCCGAGTTCCACCAGGGCGAGCTCGGCCGGCGCGCCCATGGCGCCCCAGCTCGCCGCGATCCAGACCCCGATCAGCTCGCCGAACATCTGGCTGATCTCGGGGGCGGTGACGAAGTCGCCCTTCGCCCCGAGGGGATCGCGGGTGCGGTAATAGCCGTGCACGGGGTGGCCCAGGCAGAGGCCCATGTAGCGGTCGAGACCGATCGGCCCCGAGGCCAGGATCTCGTCGCGGATCTCGGCGAAGAGCGGGCTCGTCACGCCGCGTCCACCTTCGCGGGCCGGACGGCGACGTCCTCCGCCGCCACGCGGGGGCGGGTGGCGCCGCGCAGGGCGAGCGCGATGGCGGTCAGGCCGACCAGCGCCATCGGCACGCAGAGCACCATCCCCATGGTGATGCCGCCGGTGGACCAGGTCTCGGTGCCGAACAGGTAGCCGAGCTGGCGGTCCGGCTCGCGGAAGAACTCGCAGAACGTGCGTGCGAGCGCGTAGCCGAGGACGAAGAGGCCGCCCATCAGGCCGGGCCTGCGGAAGCCGTTGGCGCGCACCGCCACCAGCATCACGACGAACAGGAGCGCGCCCTCGGTGGCGGCCTCGTAGAGCTGGCTCGGGTGGCGGGGCAGGGGGCCGCCGGTGGGGAAGACGATGGCGTAGGGGAAGTCCGGGGCGATCCGGCCCCAGAGCTCGCCGTTCACGAAATTGGCGATGCGCCCGAAGAACAGCCCGATCGGCACCACCACGGCGGCGAGGTCGAGGAGGGTGAGGGCCTGGAGCCTGCGGGCGCGGGCGAACAGCACCATCGCCAGCACGGCGCCGAGGAAGCCGCCGTGGAAGGACATGCCGCCGTTGCGGATGGCCAGGATCTCGATGGGGTCGGCGAGGTAGAGCGGCAGGTTGTAGAACAGCACGTAGCCGATGCGGCCGCCGAGGACGACGCCGAGCGCCACCCAGACGATGAGGTCGTCGATGTCGTTCAGGCTCGGGCGCCGCACCACCCCCCAGTAGCGGTCCGCCGCCACCAGGCGCCGGGCATAGTACCAGCCGCCGAGCAGGCCGACGATGTAGGCGAGCGCGTACCACTTGATGGTGATCGGCCCGATCGCCACCGCCACCGGATCGATGGCGGGGAAGGGCAGGGCGAGGAGCGGCGGCATCGGCAGGGCGTCCCGGTTGAGCCGGGGCATTGGGCCCGAGGCCGCCGGGGGGTCAAGACCGGCGGACGCCGCCGGCCCATGCGGCGATGACCCTGCCGGCCCGCTCAGGCCGCCCGGACGGTGGCCAGGAAGCCCGCGACTTCCGTGCGCAGCTGCTCGGACTGGCGGGAGAGGTCCGCCGATGCGCGCTGGACCTGGTCCGCGGTGGCGCCGGCCTCCGCCGCCGAGCGGGCCACGGCCTCGATGTCCTGGCTCATGGCGCCGGTGCCGGAGGAGGCCTGGCCCATGTTGCGCACGATCTCCTGGGTCGTCACGCCCTGTTCCTCCACCGCGGCGGCGATGCTGCCGGTGACGACGCTCATGCCCTCGATGCGCGTCACGATGCTGCGGATGGCGCCGGTGGCGCCGGTGGTGGCCGAGCGGATGGCGTCCACCTGCCCGGCGATCTCGGTGGTGGCGCGGCTGGTCTGCTCGGCGAGGTTCTTCACCTCGGCGGCGACGACCGCGAAGCCCCTCCCGGCTTCGCCCGCGCGGGCCGCCTCGATGGTGGCGTTGAGCGCGAGGAGGTTCGTCTGGCTAGCGATCTGCGAGACGAGGCCGACGACGTCGCCGATCCGGGTCGCGGCCTCGGACAGGACCTGCATGGTGGCGGCGGTGCGCCCCGCCTCCTCGACGGCCTGGGCGGACATGGTGGAGGCCTGCTCGACCTGCCGGCCGATCTCGCCCACCGTGGCGCCGAGTTCCTCGGCCGCCACCGCCACCGCGTTGACGTTGCCGGCGGTCTCCTGCGCGGTGGCCGCGGCGGAGCTGGAGCGGCGGGCCGTGCCGGCCACCGCGTCGGTCATGCCGGTGGCGGCGCCCTGCAGGTCGGTGGAGGCCTGCGAGACGGTGCCGACGATGCCGCCGACGGAGCGCTCGAAGCGGTCGGCGAGGTCGCGCAGCAGGGCGCGGCGCTCGATCTCCTCGCGCAGGCGGGCGGCCTCGGTGGTCTTCAGCTGCTGGGCGGCCTCCTCCAGGGAGATGTCCCGGATGGTGACGACGGCCCGGGCGATGTCGCCGATCTCGTCGGC
The DNA here is from genome assembly GCF_058782155.1 of Methylobacterium sp. FW306-05-D. Classification (NCBI taxonomy): domain Bacteria; kingdom Pseudomonadati; phylum Pseudomonadota; class Alphaproteobacteria; order Hyphomicrobiales; family Methylobacteriaceae; genus Methylobacterium; species Methylobacterium sp. FW306-05-D. The sequence continues at coordinate 171,800 of NZ_JBYSXL010000002.1, read as the reverse complement.
GCGGCGGCTGCCCGGCACCTCGGCCAGGGTCTCGCGGCGGGCGAGGGCCTGGAGGGCGCGGGTGAGGGCGCCGAGGGGACCCACGATGGTGCGGGCGAACAGGAGGCCGAGGAGCGTCGTCACGGCGAGGACCGCGAGGGCGGTCGCCGCCAGGGCCTTCGTCAGCGTGCCCACCGCCGCCAGGGTCTCGTCCTCGGCCTGCTCGGCGAGGATCGTCCAGGGCGCGCCGAGCACCGAGACCCGGGCGGTCGCCACCATCCGCTGGCCGCTGCCGTCCGTGTAGGTGAAGGGGCGCTCGCCCGCGAGGTCGGCCTTGTCGAGGCCCAGCGCCGTGGCGGGCTTGCCGGCGCTGACGGAGCGGGACAGGGGCGGGTTGCTGCGCAGGGTGCCGTCCGCGCCGACGGCGATGACTTGGCCGGTCTCGCCGAGGCCGCCGCGATCCGACAGGGTCCGGTCGAACAGGGCGGGCGTCAGGCGCAGGAGCACGAAGCCGATGCGGGAGGCTTCCTGCCCGGTGCCCATGGCGACGTTGGCGCGCCGGGCGATGGACCGGCCGATGAAGGCGGAGGGAACCGCCTCCGCCGGGTAGGCGGCGTAGTCCTCGAAGAGCGTCGCGTCCGCATCGGCGCTCTTCAGGCGCGCCACGAGGCGGGCCAGGCCCGTCCCGGCGTATTCGGGCTCGGTGAGCGCGCGGCCGAAATCGCCGCCCTTGGTGGTGGTGTAGACGATGCGGCCGTCCTCGGAGACGAAGACGAGGTCGGCGTAGCCGGGCCGCTCCAGGAGCTTGCGGGCGACCTCCTGCACCTTGGCGTGGCGGCGCCCGTACATCGTGCCCGCCGCCTCGGCGCCGAGGCGCGCCTCGCGGCTGGCGCCCTCCGTGTAGGTCCGGACGAGGCCGGCGAAGTCGGGCTTGGCGGGGTCGAGGGCTTCGACGAGGTCGCCGAAATTGCCGCCGACCTGCGGGTTGCCCGCCACCGTGACGAGGTCGCCGCCGACGCGCTCGGCCACCAGCTCGATCCCGACCTTGCGGGCCGAGGCGGCGAATTGCAGGCGCTCCCGGGCGGCGTCGACGAGGCCCGACCGGGCGCTGTACCAGCTCAGGCCTCCCATCACGCTGGCGCTGACGAGGGCCAACCCGACGGTGATCGCCGGCAAGCGGAAATTCAAGCTGGTAAGACGCGGCATTCGAGACGACCGATGAAGAGTTCGGGCATCCGTCTTATGCGGGAAATCTCAATTAAAACTTTCGCGATCTGAAAATCGCGCAAGCATTCAAAATACCACGGGAGTCGATCGCTGCGGAGCGCGCCCGATCCCGGGCCGCGATGTCTCGGTCCGACTGTCCGGGATCAGGCCGCCGCCTCGGCCGGGCCCCGGCCATCGTCGAGGAACATCCGGTAGGCGGGATTGTCGGTCTCGTCGAAGCAGGGATAGTCCAGCGCCGCGATGGCCGCGTCGAAGCGGGCGCGCTCGGCCGGCGGCACGTCGATGCCGGCGAGCACCCGGCCGTAATCGGCCCCGTGGTTGCGGTAGTGGAACAGGGTGATGTCGAACCCGTCCCCCAGCGCGTCGAGGAACTTCATCAGCGCGCCCGGCCGCTCCGGGAACTGGAAGCGGTAGAGGCGCTCGTCGGCGAGGCCGGTGGCGCGCCCGCCGACCATGTAGCGGATATGGACCTTGGCCATCTCGTTGTCGCTCATGTCGACGGCGCGGTAGCCGGCCGCCCGCAGCGAATCGAGCAGGGCGTGCTTCTCCCGCAGGCCGCCCGCGAGGTTGATGCCCACGAAGATCTGCGCGTCGGCCGCCGCCGCATGGCGGTAGTTGAACTCGGTGATCGCCCGGGGGCCGAGGGTCTGGATGAAGGCGCGGTAGGCACCCGGCCGCTCCGGGATGGTGACGCCGAGCAGGACCTCGCGCTGCTCGCCGATCTCGGCGCGCTCGGCGATGTGGCGCAGGCGGTCGAAGTTGAGGTTCGCCCCGCTGGAGATCGCCACCAGCGTCCCGGTGCCGTTCTCCTGCCGGGCCGCGTAGGCCTTGGCGCCGGCGAGCGCCAGGGCGCCGGAGGGCTCCGAGATGGCGCGGGTGTCGTCGAAGATGTCCTTGACCGCCGCGCACATGGCGTCGGTGTCGACGGTGATGACCTCGTCGAGGAATTCGCGGCAGAGCCGGAAGGTCTCCGCACCCGCCTCCCGCACCGCGACGCCGTCGGCGAAGAGGCCAACGGTGGGCAGCACCACGCGCTCGCCGGCGGCGAGCGCCGCGGCCATGCAGGCGGCGTCGTCGGGCTCGACGCCGATGACCTTGGTCTCGGGCCGGAGATACTTGACGAAGGTGGCGATGCCGGCCGCGAGCCCGCCGCCGCCGATGGGCACGAAGATCGCCTCGATCGGCCCGGAATGCTGGGTCAGGATCTCCATCCCGATGGTGCCCTGGCCGGCGATCACGTCCGGATCGTCGAAGGGATGCAGGAAGGTCAGGCCGTCGCGGGCCTCGAGTTCCCGGGCATGGCCCAGGGCCTCGTCGAAGGCGTCGCCGAACAGGATGACCTCGGCGCCCCGGGCCCGGCAGGCATCGACCTTGATCGCCGGGGTGGTGCGCGGCATCACGATCACGGCGCGCACGTTGAGGCGGGCGGCGGCGAGCGCCACCCCCTGCGCGTGGTTGCCGGCCGAGGCGCAGACGACGCCCTTGGCCAGCAGCTCCGGGGCGAGGCCCGACATCTTGTTGTAGGCGCCGCGCAGCTTGAACGAGAAGACCGGCTGCAGGTCCTCGCGCTTCAGGAGCACCGGGCGGGCGAGGCGCGCCGACATGCGCGGCATCGGGTCCAGCGGGCTCTCGATGGCGACGTCGTAGACGCGGGCGGTGAGGATCTTGCGGATGTAGTCGGTCAAGGAGACACGGGCTCCGGCGGTGGTGCGGCGCGGTGAGATTCGCTCCGCACATAGGCGCTTGGCGCGCGAGAAGCGAGCGAGGCGCTGTCGCGGGACGGGACCGCTACCCGTCGAACAGGGCCTGGAGCGCCGCGCGGTCCTTGGTCTTCGGGAGCGCGATCAGGGTCAGGATGCGCGCCTTGTCCGGCGTCAGGTCGTCGGCGAAGACGGCGCCGGCCTTCAGCAGCGTGTTGCCGCCGCCCTTGAAGCCGTACACCGGCAGGGCGCGGCCGGTATAGACCTTGGTGGCCACGACGACCGGCACGCCCTTGCCGATGACCTCCACGATCGCGTCGTGCATCTCGGCGTTCACGTTGCCCCGGCCATAGGCCTCGACCACGATGGCCTCGGCGCCGGTCTCGGCCGCGTGGCGGACCTGGCTGCCGTCGGCACCCGCGGGAGGCATGAGAAGAAGTAGACCACCGAGGCCGAACAGTGTTCGTCTCAGGATGGTGGCGACCGCCATGAACGCAACTCGGTTGACTCTGGTCGTTCCCTTCGGGATCGACCGGGCCCGCAGGGTTGGAGGAGCGCGTGGTCCCTGTCCGGGGCACGGCGCCCGAAACGTCACCGTGCGGCCCTTCGATTTCTTCTGCGAAAATCTTTTTCTGGTCTGCGCAGCGCTTTCGCAGAGCCTGTCAGGGATGGTCCGACAGCCGCTCGAACAGCGCCGCGATCCAGACCAGGGCCGCGATGCCCTGCGCCGAGAAGGTGCCGGCGGAGGCGAGATCCTTGACGATGCCGATCTTCGGGTGATGGCCCGGATGGAGATGGTCGCAGAGCTTCTCCACCGCCGTGTTCAGGAATTCGGCCGCCAGCATCAGCAGCAGGGTCGCCACCAGGGCCACCCGGACCCAGAGGCCGGAGCCCAGCACGAGCGCCAGGGGCAGGCCGAGGACCAGGAGCGCGAGTTCGAGGCGCACCGCGCGCTCGGTCCGGGCGCCGTGCACGAGGCCGCGCCAGGAGTTCAGGAAGGCACGATAGAGGGCGTGCATCTCAGGGCGCCGCCGGAGCGCCGCGGGCGATCCACTTCGCCACGATCGGGCCGGTGACCAGCACCACGAACAGGCGCAGGGTCTGCACCGCCAGGACGAAGGAGACGTCGACCTTCGACCCGACCGCGATGATCGCCACCGAATCGAGCCCGCCCGGGCTGGTGGCGAGGTAGGCGGTGAGGAAGTCGATGGGCAGCAGGAAGGTCAGGCCGTAGGCCCAGCCGCCGCACAGCGCGATGACCCCGAGGGTCGCGACGACGATACCCGGCATGGCGCCGAGCGTCTCGCGCAGGGTCTCGCGGCGGAAGCGCAGGCCGACATACCAGCCGATGGTGGCGTAGGCGAGGTCGAGGACCGGCATCGGCAGCGCCATCGAGACCAGGCCGGAGGCGTGGAGCGCCGCCCCGAGGAGCATCGGCCCGGTCAGGGCGAAGGCCGGCAGGCGCAGGAGCCGGGCCAGCCCGGCGCCGCAGGCGGCGACCGCGAGGGTCGCCAGGAGCGCCAGGGGCGCCACCCGCATCGGATCGGGGAGCGGCACCACGTTGGAGACGTCGGTGAGCAGCCGGGCCATGATGGAGGCCGAGAGCACCACCGCCACCACCCGCACGTACTGCATGAAGGCGACGAGGCGCGGATCGGCGCCGTATTCCTCCGACATCGCCACCATGGCGGCCGCCCCGCCGGGCGACGAGCCCCAGGCGGCGGTGGAGCCCGGCAGGATGCGCAGGCGGGTCAGGGCCCAGCCCACGGCGCCGCCGACCAGGACGGTGATGAGCACCACGGCCAGGATGAGCGCGCCGTCGTCGACCACCGTGGCGACGATCTCGCCGGTCACGGTATGGGCCACCAGGCAGCCGATCATCGCCTGGGCGGCCTGGAAGCCGAATTTCGGCACCGACAGGTTGGCGCCCCCGACCCCGAAGGCGATGGCCGCCACCATCGGCCCGAGCAGGAGGGCCGCCGGGAAATGCGCGCGGTCGAGGCCGTAGGCCAGGAGGGCGGAGGCGCCGAGGAGAGCCGCCCAACGGCCGATGAAGCGCAGTGAGAGCACGGTGATGCCGGGGATCGGATGCCGGAAGGGGCCGGGCGGGAACGCCCGTCGCGCCGGGCGCTACACCGGATCGGCCACGCTGTCACGGCGCCCGGTGCGCGGAGACGGCATGCCGTCGTCGCGGCAGGCGGTGGTGCCCGCCGGCGCGTGGGCGCGGAAGAACGCGGCGAGATGCGCGAGCCCGTCGGCCCGCGGATCGCTGGTGCGCCAGGCCAGCGCCACGGTGCGGCCGGGGCCGTCGACGTCGAAGCTGCGTGTCACCGTGAGGCCGCTCGGATCGGGACCCGAGGGCACCGCCAGGGCGGGGAGCAGGGTGTAGCCGGCCCCCGCCGCCACCATGGAACGCAGGGTCTCCAGGCTGGTGGCGTGGCGCCCGGCGGCCGAGCCGGCGCCGCAGGCGGCCACGGTCTGGTCGCGCAGGCAATTGCCCTCGTCGAGGAGCAGGAGGTCGGGGCCGGCGATGTCGGTGGCCCGCAGCGCCCCGCCCCGGGCGAGGGGGTGCTCGGCCGGGCAGGCGAGCTGGAACGGCTCCACGAAGAGCGGCGACACCGTCAGCCCGGAGGCCGGGACCGGCAGGGACACCAGCGCGGCATCGATGCGCCCGTTGCGCAGGCCCTCCAGGATCTCGGCGGTGCGCGCCTCGCTGAGCGCCAGGGCGAGGAGCGGATATTCCTGGCGCAGGGTGCGCAGGACCAGGGGGAACAGGTAGGGGCCGAGGGTCTGGATCGCCGCCAGGACGAGGCGGCCGGTGAGGGGAGCGCCGCGGCCCTCGCTCGCCAGCACCAGCAGGCGCTGGGCCTCCGCCATCACGATGCGGGCCTGGCGCACGATGGTCTGCCCCGCCGGCGTCAGCATCACCCGGCGGTTGCCGCGCTCGAACAGGGCAAGGCCCAGAAGGTCCTCCAGCTTGCGCACCTGGACGCTGAGGGTCGGCTGGCTGACGTTGCAGCGCTCGGCGGCCCGGCCGAAATGCATCTCCTCGGCGACGGCGACGACGTATTCGAGGTCACGCAGGGAGAGGCCGGACAGGTTCATAGGCGATGCCTATCATGATCTTCGCAACGATGCATTGGTCAAATGATGCGGCGCGGTTCATAAGCCTGTCTCAGAACCATTCCAGGTTTTCAGGGACAGGGCCTGGACGCGGCCATCGCCGCGTCGGCCCTATCCGAGCGAGAGAGCACCGCATGAGCGATCAGCGCCCGATTCTCACCACCCGCCAGGGCCACCCGGTTCGCGACAACCAGAGCACCCGCACGGTCGGCGAGCGCGGCCCCGCGACCCTCGAGAACTACCAGTTCATCGAGAAGATCACCCATTTCGACCGTGAGCGGATCCCCGAGCGCGTGGTGCATGCCCGCGGCGCCGGCGCGCACGGCTACTTCGAGGCCTACGGCAAGATCGGCAACGAGCCGGCCTCCAAGTACACCCGCGCCCGGGTCCTCAACGAGACCGGCGTGAAGACCCCGATGTTCGTGCGCTTCTCCACCGTGGCCGGCGCCAAGGAGAGCCCGGAGACCGAGCGCGACCCGCGCGGCTTTGCGGTGAAGTTCAAGACCGTCGACGGCAACTGGGACCTCGTGGGCAACAACCTGAAGGTCTTCTTCATCCGCGACGCGATCAAGTTCCCCGACATGATCCACGCCTTCAAGCCGGACCCGGTGACGAACCGCCAGGAGGCGTGGCGCTTCTTCGACTTCGTGGCGCAGCACCCCGAGTCGATCCACATGGTCACGCACCTGAAGTCGCCCTGGGGCATCCCGGCCAACTATCGCGAGATGGAAGGTTCGGGCGTGAACACCTACAAGCTGGTCAACGACCAGGGCGAGGCCGTGCTCTGCAAGTTCCACTGGGAGCCCAAGCAGGGCATCCGCAACCTGACCTCGGCTCAAGCCGCCGAGATCCAGGCGAAGGATGTCGGCCACGCCACGCGCGACCTCTACGACAACATCAAGGCCGGCAACTTCCCCGAGTGGGAGTTCTGCGTGCAGATCATGCCCGACGGCCCGAACGACCACCTGTCGTTCGATCCCCTCGACGACACGAAGCTCTGGCCGGTCGAGGACTTCCCCCTGCTGCCCGTCGGCCGCATGGTGCTGGACCGGGTGCCGGACAACTTCTTCGCCGAGGTCGAGCAGTCGGCCTTCGGAACCGGCGTCCTCGTGGACGGCATCGACTTCTCGGACGACAAGATGCTCCAGGGGCGCACGCTGTCCTACTCGGACACGCAGCGCTACCGCGTCGGCGCCAACTACCTGCAGCTGCCGATCAACGCGCCGCAGCCGGGCGTGAAGGTCTATTCGAACCAGCGCGACGGGCAGATGACCTATAGCGTCGACGGCACCGGCCCGAACCGCCACATCAACTACGAGCCCTCGACGCTGGCCGAAGGCCTGCGCGAGGCGCCCAAGCCGGCCAAGGACTATCACCAGCCGGTGCAGGGCAACCTCGGCCGCTACCAGACCTCGCGCACCGAGGACGACTACACCCAGGCCGGCGTGCGCTACCGCTCGTTCCAGGATTGGGAGCGCGACGACCTGATCGCCAACCTCGTGGCCGACATGAAGCAATGCCCGGAGCCCATCCAGCTGCGGATGGTCTGGCACTTCCTCCACGCGGACGAGGATTACGGCCGCCGCGTCGCCGAGGGTGCGGGCATCGACCTCGCGAAGGCGCGCGCCCTGCCGCCGCTGCCGGGCCGCGCCGCCCCGGGCAAGCGTCTCCAGGCCGAGACCTACACCGACGGAAGCCAGGCCCACAGCATCGCCGCCGAGTAACTCCTCGGTCGGATTACGACGAAGCCCCGCAGGGTCCACGACCCTGCGGGGCTTCTTGCGTTCTGCGGACCACTCGGGCGTCGCTCGGCCCGTGCCCGTGCGGCAAACAAAAAGCCCATCCGGTTTCCCGGATGGGCTGGAGAGACCAGACGTCTCGGACGCGGAGAACCCGCGCCCGGCCCCCCGAGAAATTATTCGGCGGCGGTCTTCGCGGCGCTCTTGGCGGCCTTCTCGGCCTTGCGGGCGTCCTTGTTGGCCTTCGAGGCATCGGCCTTGGCGGCCTTCTCGGCGGGGCGGTCGGCGCGCTCGACGATACGGGCGGACTTCCCGCGGCGGTCGCGCAGGTAGTACAGCTTGGCGCGGCGCACCTTGCCGCGGCGGACGACGGCGATCGAATCGATCAGCGGCGAGTAGAGCGGGAACACGCGCTCGACGCCCTCGCCGTAGGAGATCTTGCGGACGGTGAAGCTCTCGTTGAGGCCGCCGCCGGAGCGGGCGATGCAGACGCCCTCGTAGGCCTGAACGCGGGTGCGCTCGCCTTCCTTCACCTTGACGTTCACGGTGACCGTGTCGCCGGGCTGGAAATCGGGGATGGTCTTGCCGAGCGAAGCGATCTGCTCCTGCTCGAGCTGCTGGATGATGTTCATGGGTTATGTCCTGCCGGTGCGCGCCCGTGATCCCCGGATGGGACCGCGTGCGTCAGGATTTCGGCATCCTGTTTTGAATTGAGGCGGGCCATACACGAGGCGGGGGCCCTTGTCCACGTTTCGTGGAACAGAGCCTTTGTCCACGTTTCGTGGGACAGACCCGGGACCGGCCGTCGCGCGTCCGGCGCGCGCACTCGGCGTGCGCATCCGACGTGGTTGAGAAATTCCCGCGCGCGGTCCACATGGGGAGAGCGGCGGGGACGTCCGCCGCCATTCCCGGCCGGCCTTGAACCGGCGCAGCGGACGAGGATCCTGTCCACCATGTTCATCCAGACCGAAGCCACCCCGAACCCCGCCACCCTGAAGTTCCTGCCCGGCCGGGTCGTGCTGCCCGAGGGCACCTTCGAGGCGCGCGATTCCGAGGCCGCCGCCCGCTCGCCCCTGGCCAGCCGACTGTTCGACGTCCCCGGCGTCAGCGGGGTCTATCTCGGTCACGACTTCATCTCCGTCACCAAGGCCGAGGACGACAACCTCTGGCCCCAGGTGAAGCCGGCCGTCCTCGGCGCGATCATGGAGCACTTCCAGTCCGGCGCCCCGGCCCTGGCCGAGGGCCACGTCGCCGGCAGCAAGGACGCCGAGGAGTTCTTCGATCCGGCCGACATCGAGACCGTCGAGACCATCAAGGACCTGCTCGAGACCCGGGTGCGCCCGGCGGTGGCCGGCGACGGCGGCGACATCACCTTCCGGGGCTACAAGGAGGGCGTCGTCTACCTGGAGATGAAGGGCGCCTGCTCGGGCTGCCCGTCCTCCACCGCGACCCTGCGCAACGGCGTGCAGAACCTGTTCCGGCACTTCCTGCCGGAGATCCGCGAAGTCCAGGCGATCTAAAGCCGCGCGAATTCCGGCGCGCCGACGCAAAGCCGCAACAGGTTCGCCCGAATTCGTCCATGATGGCCGCTCCGCCCTGACGGAGCGGCCGTTTTTGTCTTAAACTCGTGTCCCCGGACGCCGTGGCGCGCTCCGGGCCTGTGGCACGATCGGGAGTGACGTTGCGTATCCTCGCCATCGACACGGCGCTCGACGCCTGTTCCGTCTGCATCGCCTCGGATTCCACCGACGATCTCCTCGCGCACGAGTCGATGGTCCTCGGCCGCGGCCACGCGGAGGCGCTGCTGCCGATGATCGAGCGGGTGGTCGCGCGGGCCGAGGGCGGCTTCGAGGCGCTGGACCGGGTCGCCGTCACGGTCGGGCCCGGCAGCTATACCGGCCTGCGGGTCGGGCTCTCCGCGGCCCGGGCCATCGGGCTCGCCACCGGCGTCCCGGTGGTCGGCGTCACCACCCTGTCGGCCCTGCTCGCGCCGCTGCTCGCCGTGAACGGCGAGGGCCTGATCGTGGCCGCCATCGATGCCCGGCACGGCTCGGTCTATCTCCAGGCGATGAGCATGACCGACGGCATCGTCGTGCCGCCGAGCCACCTGCCGGTGGCTGAGGCGGCGGCGATGCTCGACGGCGCCGTCACCCTCGTCGGCTCGGGCGCCCCCCTGGTCGCCCAGGCCGCCAGGGCGCGGGGCCTCGACATCGCGGTCGCCGGCACCGGCGCGGCGGAGATCGCCTGGGTCGCCTCGCTCGGCATGCTCGCCGACCCCGCCCAGGCGCTCGCCCGGCCGCTCTACCTGCGCGGCCCCGACGCCCAGCCGCAAGATCACGCGAGACTCGCCCGCCGATGACCCGTTCGCTGACGCCGTTCTGGCCCTTCGAGGTCTGGTCCGCCTGGTGGGAAGCCTGGGGCACGGCGCCCTACGTCACCCTGCTGCGGGATTCGGGGCAGGCGCGGGCCCTGGCCCGCATCCATGCCACCGCCTTCGCCCGCCCCTGGGACGCGCACGAATTCGAGCGGATGCTGTGCGAGCGCTCCACCGAGGCGCATGCCCTGTGGAAGGGCGGCGCGATCCAGGGCTTCGTGCTCTCGCGCCGGGCGGCGGACGAGGCCGAGATCCTCACCGTCGTGCTGGCACCGGCCGCGCGGGGCGGCGGCCTCTCGCACAAGCTCATCGCCGCTCATCTCGAGCACCTCGTCCAGGCCGGAATCCGGACGGTCCATCTCGAGGTCGACGAGGGCAATGCGCCGGCCCTGAAGCTCTATGCCCGCCACGGCTTCCGGCAGGTGGGCGAGCGGACGGGCTACTACACCCGCGCCGACGGCGCCCGCGCCACGGCCCTGACCATGACGGCGGTGCTGGCGTGACGCCAGCCGGCGCGCGCTAGCCGCCCGATGTCCCGCCTCGGTGCCTTCTGCCGCCTGGCGCTCTGCGCCCTGGCGTTCCTCGTCATCGTCGGGCCCCACCTCATCAGCCTCCGGTACGGGCGCGGCCGCATCGCGGCCTGGATGCCGGTGCTGTTCCACCGGGTCTTCGTCGCCCTGTTCGGCCTGCGGGTGACCCAGAGCGGCACGCCGCCCGGGGAAGCGGAGCCGGCGCTCGTCCTGTCGAATCACGTCTCCTGGCTCGACATCATCGTGCTCGGCTCCCTGCGGCCGCTCTCCTTCGTGGCGAAGTCCGAGATCGCCGGCTGGCCGGTGGTCGGCACCCTGGCCCGGCTGCAGCGCACGGTCTTCATCGACCGGGCGCGCCGGGCCGACACCGCCACCGTCAACGCCACGGTGGCGCAGCGCCTCGCCCGGGGCGACCTGATCGTGCTCTTCGCCGAGGGCACCACCGGGGACGGCACCCGCCTGCTGCCGTTCCGCTCCTCGCTGGTGGGCGCCGCCCGGGCGGCGGTGGCCGGGGAGGGGCCCGCCCGCATCCGGCTCCAGCCGCTGGCCATCACCTATCCGCGCCGCAACGGCCTGCCCCTGGTGCGCGCCGAGCGCCCTGAGGTGGCCTGGTACGGCGACATGGACCTCGCCCCCCATCTCGCCGCCTTCTTCGACGGCGGACCCATCGACGTGCACGTGGTCTGGGGCGCGCCGATCGCCGTGGAGGCCGGCACCGACCGCAAGCGCGCCACCGCCCTGGCGGAAGCCTCGGTGCGGGCCGCCCTCCAGCGCGGCGTCACGGGCCGGCCGCCCCTGGGACCGGTCTGGTCGGGACGAAGCCACGAGCCGGTCGATCGCGGCACGGCGGTTTCGGGCGCGGACCTGACGATCCGATGATCGCAGCGCGCCCGACGGATCAGGCGGATTTCGGGCCGACCTTCCGTGCGGGGTCGGCCGTAGGTCGGGCCCCGCGGTCGGCGGAGGACGCCGCTCCGGATCGCAGATAGATGGCCAAGGCCTCCTGCATCCTGACCTGCCAGCCGGGACCGGCGGCCTTGTAGGCTTCGATGAGGGCGGGCTCGACGCGGAGCGTGAGGTTGACCTTCGCATCTGCGCGCTTCGGGCGCCCACGCCCCCGTTTCGGCAGCAGAGCGAAGATGTCGGGCACCTCGCGGGCGGGCCGCAGGTCCGTGGCTTCGGACTCGGACAGTTCCGGCGTATCGGACACCGCATCCCAGTCCTCCTGGGTGTAGGCGGGTTCGACGCGGTCGAGTTTCGGCGCAGTGTCGGTCATAGGCGGACCTCTCAACAGGGCTGGCGCTGCGCAGGCTCACCAGGGACAGGGCCTCGGTGCCGAGCGGCGAGACGACCACCGCCACCACCCGCTCGCCGTTCCAATCCCCGATCAGCAGGTAGCGGACGCGGCCGTTCCGGCTGGGACGGGCCGGGCGGATCAGGGCCGTCCCGCCGTCGAAATGCGTGTCGAAATCGGCGAAGTCGTAGCCGTGCTTGGCGAGGTTCGCCTGCCGCTTCGCCTCGTCCCAAACCGTCGTCATGGCAGCCGATCGTCGAGACGGAACGATGCCACATTCAGGAATTGACGCAACTGCGAAAATTCGCGGGCGATGCATCGCCCGATGCGAAGGAAGAGGATACGGGTGTCGCGACGCCGCCGCCGATCCATGCTAAGGGCCCTCGCAGATCGTCATCTTCCGGAATCGGACTGTTGAAGAAAGCCTACGTCAAATCCTACGGCTGCCAGATGAACGCCTACGACGCCGCCCGGATGGCGGACGTGCTGGGCGCCGAGGGCTACGCGGCGACCGACGCGGTGGAGGAGGCGGACGTCGTCATCCTCAATACCTGCCACATCCGCGAGAAGGCCGCCGACAAGGTCTATTCCGAGCTCGGCCGCCTGCGGGTGCTCAAGGGTGAGCGGGCGCAAGCCGGCCGCGAGACCCGAATAGTCGTCGCCGGCTGCGTCGCCCAGGCCGAGGGCGCCGAGATCCTGGCCCGCGCCCCCACCGTCGACGTGGTGGTCGGCCCCCAGAACTATCACCGCCTGCCGGACCTGCTGGCACGCTCGGCCACGAAGCGCGTGGTCGACACCGAGTTTCCGGTGGAGGACAAGTTCGATCACCTCCCGGCCCGCCGCACCCACGGGGTCACCGCCTTCCTGACCGTGCAGGAGGGCTGCGACAAGTTCTGCGCCTTCTGCGTCGTGCCCTATACCCGCGGCGCCGAGGTCTCCCGCTCCGTAGCCGCGATCCTGGCCGAGGCGGAGAAGCTGGTGCGCGGGGGCGTGCGCGAGATCACCCTGATCGGGCAGAACGTGAACGCCTATCACGGCGCCGGACCGGACGGGTTCAGCGCGACCCTGCCGGCGCTGATGCACGCCCTGGAGCGCATCCCCGGCCTGCTGCGCCTGCGCTACACCACCAGTCACCCCAACGACATGGACGACGACCTCATCGCCGCCCACGGCACGCTGCCGGCGCTGATGCCCTACCTGCACCTGCCGGTGCAGTCGGGCTCGGACCGGGTGCTCAAGGCGATGAACCGCAAGCACACGGGCGACGCCTACCGCCGGATCATCGAGCGCGTGCGCGCGGCCCGGCCGGACATCGCCCTGTCCTCCGACTTCATCGTCGGCTTTCCCGGCGAGACCGATGCCGAGTTCGAGGACACGATGCGGCTGGTGCGCGACATCGGCTTCGCCAGCGCCTTCTCGTTCAAGTACAGCCCGCGCCCCGGGACCCCGGCGGCCGAGAGCGCCGATGTGGTGCCCGAGGCCGTGAAGTCCGAGCGCCTCGCCGCGCTCCAGGCGCTCCTCGACGCACAGCGCCACGCCTTCAACGCCGCCGCCGTCGGCCACGTGGTCGAGGTGCTGGTGGAGAAGCTCGGCCGCCATCCCGGACAGGTCGCCGGCAAGACGCCCCACCTCCTGCCGGTCCAGTTCGACGCGCCGTCCGCCACCATCGGCACCGTGGTGCCGGTCCGGGTGGTCCGGGCGGGCTCGAACAGCCTGTTCGGCGAGGCCGTCGGCGGTACGGCGGCCGCCGCTTGAGGGCGTGCCCCGGCCCCGTCGGTCGATACGCCGCGCCGGTGCGCCCCTGTCCGGCGCGCGCCGGGTGCCCATCTCGGCATCGTCTGCGACGCGGCGTGTTTGCGCACGGCCGAGGCGGATTTCCTGTAGCGAATGAAGGACGACGGCGTGCCAGGATCTGAAGGGGCGGGGGGACGCGGGGGGCCCTTGCGCGGGCGCGGCCCGGCGGCGCGGATCGGGGGACTGGTCGAGACCGAGGAAGTCTCCCTGACCTTCGACGACAATCGCCTCGCGAGCCTCGTCTTCGGCCAGTACGACCAGAACGTCGCCCATATCGAGCGGCGCCTCTCCGTCACCGCCACGGCGCTCGGCAACCACCTCGTGGTGAAGGGCAGCGTCGAGGCGGCCGAGAAGGCCCGCAAGGTCTTCGAGCGGCTCTACGCCCGGGTGCGGGCCAGCGGCCTGCCCCTGACCCTCGGCGACGTCGACGGGGCGATCCAGGAGACGACCCAGCAGGGCAACCTGTTCCCGGCCGCCGAGGTCAGCGCCGAGCCGGACCGGGCGGTCTTCGACCAGATCGCCACCCGCAAGCGCGGGGCGGTGCGCGCCCGCAACGCGGCGCAGGACGCTTACATCAAGGCCCTGCGCGGACAGGAACTCGTCTTCGCCGAGGGTCCGGCCGGCACCGGCAAGACCTGGCTGGCCGTGGGCTACGCCGTCTCCCTGCTGGAGCAGGGCCATGTCGAGCGCCTGATCCTGTCGCGCCCCGCCGTGGAGGCCGGCGAGCGCCTCGGCTTCCTGCCCGGCGACATGCGCGAGAAGGTCGATCCCTACCTGCGCCCGATCTACGACGCGCTCTACGACTTCATGGAGGCGCGCCACGTCGATCGCGGCCTGCAGACCGGCGTCATCGAGATCGCGCCGCTGGCCTTCATGCGCGGCCGCACCCTCACCAACGCCGTGGTCCTCCTCGACGAGGCGCAGAACACCACCTCGATGCAGATGAAGATGTTCCTTACCCGCCTCGGGGAGAACTCGCGCATGATCATCACCGGCGATCCCAGCCAGATCGACCTGCCGCCGGGCCAGAAGTCCGGCCTCGTCGAGGCGGTGCGCGTCCTCGACGGCGTCGAGGGCATCGGCCGCGTCACCTTCCGCGACGTCGACGTGGTGCGCCACGACCTCGTCCGCCGCATCGTCACCGCCTACGAGGCCGCCTCGCACGGGGAGGGCGACGCCGACCGCAACGCGGTCTCGCGCCGGAGGCCGCTGTCGTGAGCGCCGGCCCCGCCTTTGCGGCGGAGATCGACGTGGCGGTGGAGGACCCGCGCTGGGAGAGCGTGGCGCCCGACCTAGAGGGCTTCGTGATTCGCGCCGTCGAGGCCGGCCTCGCCGTGGCCCCCGAGCCGCCGGAAGGCGCCGTCGAGATCAGCATCCTGCTCGCCACCGACGCGGTGGTGCGGGACCTGAACCGGACCTGGCGCGGCAAGGACAAACCCACCAACGTACTGTCCTTCCCCGCGCCGGCGCAGCCCGCCCATGCGGGCATGCCGGTGCCGCTGGGCGACGTGGTTCTTGCGTATGACACGATGCTGCGCGAAAGTGCGGAGCAGTCGAAGCCGCTCAGCGACCATCTGGCCCATCTCCTCGTCCATGGCACCCTTCACCTGCTCGGTCAGGACCACGAGACCGGCGAGGCGGATGCCGACGCGATGGAAGCCCTCGAGGTGGCGGCCCTCCGCACCCTCGGCGTTCCCGATCCCTACGCGGCGGACCCCTCCGCCGCGTGAGCGGCACCGTGGGCGGCCGGACCGCCCGACATCCCAGATCAGAGAGACATGACAAACGATCGAAGTCGCGGCGCGGCCCAGGCCGCGCCCAGTTCCGGTGACGGTGAGAGCCAGGCCCGCGAGCCCTGGTACGACCGCCTCCTGCACGTCTTCCACCTGCGTCCCCGCGATTCGCTGCGGGACGACATCGAGGACGCGCTGGCCGAGCCCGACACCGGCGAGAACGCCTTCTCGCCCCTCGAACGCGCCATGCTCAAGAACGTGCTCGGCCTGCACAAGGTGCGGGTCGACGACGTGATGATTCCCCGGGCCGACATCGTGGCGGTCTCGATGGAGACCAGCCTCGGCGATCTCCTGAAGCTGTTCCGGACCGCCGGGCATTCGCGCCTGCCGGTCTACGGCGAGACCCTCGACGACCCGCGCGGCATGGTCCACATCCGCGACTTCGTCGACCACATCGCCGCCCGGGCCGAGGCCGGCAGCCGCCGGACCCCGCCCGCGGCCCCGGCAAGCGAGGGCGAGGCCGCCCCCGTGCTCCCGCCCCGGGCGCGGCGGGGCACCCGGGCCCTGCGCACCCTCAACCTCGCCCATGTCGACCTCTCGGCCACCCTGGCGGCCACCCGCATCCAGCGCCCCGTGCTGTTCGTACCCCCCTCGATGCCGGCCATCGACCTCCTGGTGCGGATGCAGGCGACGCGCACCCACATGGCCCTCGTCATCGACGAGTACGGCGGCACCGACGGCCTCATCTCCATCGAGGATCTGATCGAGATGGTGGTGGGCGATATCGAGGACGAGCACGACGTCGCCGAGGGACATCTCGTCCAGCGCGTGGACGGGGAGGGCGACGTCTTCGTCGCCGATGCCCGCGCGGGCCTCGCCGAGGTCTCGGCGGCCAGCGGCGTCGACCTCGTGGCGGCGGTCGGCGAGATGGCCGAGGAGATCGACACCATCGGCGGTCTCATCGTCACC
Source organism: Methylobacterium sp. FW306-05-D (assembly GCF_058782155.1). Lineage (NCBI taxonomy): Bacteria > Pseudomonadati > Pseudomonadota > Alphaproteobacteria > Hyphomicrobiales > Methylobacteriaceae > Methylobacterium > Methylobacterium sp. FW306-05-D. Next base: position 155,338 of record NZ_JBYSXL010000002.1, on the reverse strand, counting down.
CTCGCGGGGCGGGTGCCCTCGCGCGGCGAGCTCATCAGTGGGCCCGGCGACCTCGAATTCGAGGTCCTCGACGCCGATCCGCGCCGGGTGAAGCGCCTGCGCCTGCAGCGCGGCGACGCGCGCATCACCGCCGTGGTGCCCCTGGCCCTGCCGGCCCCGACGCCGACGCCCGAATCGCCCGCCCCGTGACGGAGCCGGCATGACCTCGATTCCCGCGGACCGCGCCGGGCGCGGTCCGGCGACGGGACCGCTCGCCGCCCTGGCCCAGTGGGTCATGCTCACCGCCGGCTGGCGCCGCCTCGCCGTGGCGATGGCCTCCGGCGCGCTCGGCGCCCTCGCCATGCCGCCCTTCGGGCTCTTCCCCGCCCTCGTCGTGTCCCTGAGCGTCGCCGTCTGGCTGATCGACGGGGCCGCCAGCGGGCGCAGGGCCACCCGCGGCGCGGTGCTCGCCAGCGCGGTGATCGGCTGGGCCTGGGGCTTCGGCTACCTCACCGCCGGCCTGTGGTGGCTCGGCTCGGCCTTCCTGGTGGAGGCGGAGGAATTCCTCTGGGCGCTGCCCCTCGGGGTCGTCGGCCTGCCGGCGGTGCTCGCCCTGTTCTACGCCCTCGGCTTCGCGCTCGCCCGGCTCGTCTGGTCGCGCGGCGCCCTGCGCATCGTCGCCCTCGCCCTCGGCCTCTCCGCCTGCGAGTGGCTGCGCGGGCACCTCTTCACCGGGTTTCCCTGGAACACCCTCGGCATGGCCCTGGGCCAGAACCTCTGGCTGATGCAGGGGGCGGCCGTCGTCGGCCTCTACGGCCTGACCTTCCTGGCGATCCTCGTCGCGGCGGCGCCCGCGACCCTGGCGGTCGCGGAGACCCGGCGTGGACGCTACGTCCCCCTCGGGCTCGCCGGCCTCGCCCTGGCGGGCCTCGCGGGCTTCGGCGCCCTTCGGGTTCCGGCGACCGCCGATTCCGTGGTCAAGGGCGTGCGCCTGCGGCTCGTCCAGCCGAACCTGAACCAGGACGCCAAGTTCCGGCCGGAGAACCGGCAGGACATCCTCGACCGCTACCTCGAACTCAGCGACCGGGCCGCCGCCCCCGACCGCACCGGGATCGCCGACGTCACGCACGTGATCTGGCCGGAATCGGCCTTCCCGTTCCTGATCCAGCGCGACCCGGAAGCCCTGGCCCGGATCGCCGCCGCCTTCCCGCCGGGCAAGCAGCTCATCACCGGCGCGGCCCGGGCCGAGGTGCCGGTGGGCGACGAGCGGCCACGCTTCTTCAACAGCATCCTGACCATCTCCGCCGGGCCGAAGCTCGGCGACATCTACGACAAGGTCCACCTCGTGCCCTTCGGCGAGTACCTGCCGGGGCCCCTCGACGCGACCCTGCGCGCCCTGCGCATCCGCCAGTTCGTCTCGATCCCGGGCGGCTTCACGGCGGGCGACCGGGCGACCCAGCGGATCATGAGCGTGCCGGGCCTGCCACCCGTGGCGGCGACGATCTGCTACGAGGCGATCTTCCCCGGGGCCATCGTGCCGGGCGCCACGCCCAGCGGCCCGCCCCCGGTGCCGGGCCTGATCCTCAACCTCACCAACGATGCCTGGTTCGGCGATACCCCGGGGCCGCGCCAGCACTTGGCCCAGGCGCGCCTGCGCGCCGTGGAGGAGGGGTTGCCCCTGGTGCGCGACGCCAATACCGGCATCTCGGCGGTGATCGACCCCCATGGCCGGATCACCGCGAGCCTGCCCCTCGGGGTCGAGGGCGTCCTCGACGCCGACCTTCCGGCGCGCCTGTCCGGGCGGACGGTCTATGCCAGCCTCGGCGATCTGCCCTTCGCCCTGGTCTGGCTCGGGGCGCTCCTCACCACCCTGGCGGCACGGCGGCGCGGCGCGTGAAGACAAGCCCTTCGGTGTCGGCCCGGCCGATCCTCCTCGGCCTCGGTATCATGCTGGTCGCCTTCAATATGCGCCCGGCCCTGACCACGGTCGGCCCGCTCCTCGAGCGCATCCGCGCCGAGACGGCCCTCACCGCCGCCGGGGCGGCGCTGCTCACGACCCTGCCGGTGCTCTGCATCGGCCTCGCCTGCACGCTCGGCCCCTGGGTGATGCGCCGCCTCGGGGCCGATCGCGGCGTTCTCCTCGCGGTCGCGATCGTCGCCCTCGGCTCCGGCCTGCGCGGGTTCGGCGGCCTGGGCCCCCTCTTCGTCGGGGCCTGCCTCGCCGCCCTCGGCATCGGCCTGTCCGGTGTGCTCCTGCCGGGGCTGGTCAAGCGCGACTTCCCCGGCCTCACCGGCATCGTCACCGGCCTCTACACGATGGTGCTCTGCCTCGGCGCCGCGGCGGGTGCGGGCCTGTCGGTGCCCCTCGCCGACGGGCTCGACGGCTGGCCCGAGGCCCTGGCCCTCTGGGCCGTGCCCGCCCTCGTCGCCACCCTCGCCTGGGCGCCCTTCGCCCGGGCGCCCGATACTGCGGGACGCGCGGCGCGGCCGGTCTCGCTCTGGCGCGATCGCTTGGCCTGGCAGGTCACCGGCTTCATGGGCCTGCAATCGTCGCTGGCCTATATCATGTTCGGCTGGCTGCCCCTGGTGCTGCACGATAGGGGCCTCAGCGCGGTCGAGGCCGGGTTCGTGTCCTCGCTGATGAGCATCGGGCAGGCCCCGGCGGCGCTCCTGGTGCCGTCCTTCGCCGCCCGCGTCCGCGACCAGCGCGGCTTCGCCGCCGGCCTCCTCGGCCTCTGCACCCTGGCCCTGGTCACCCTGGTCTACGGGCCGCTCGCCTGGGCGCTTACCGTCGGCATGCTGCTCGGCGCCGGCCTCGGCGGCCTGTTCGGCCTCGGTCTGACCATCATCGTCCTGCGGGCCCGCGACCCGGCCGCCGCCGGCAGCCTCGCGGCGATGTCCCAGAGCGTCGGCTACACCATGGCCTCGCTGGGCCCCCTGAGCTTCGGGCTGGCGCACGACCTGACCGGCGGCTGGGCCGCCTCGACGGCCCTGTTCTGTGCCATCGCCGCCTGCGCGTTCCTGTGCAGCCTCCAGGCCGGCCGCGACCGCTACGTCGGAACGCCCTGAAGTTCGGACCCGACGGGCCGAGACGCGCCCGCGACACCAGCACCTCCCGTGACATGGGACGGCCCCGCATCGAATCGGGGGGCATCCCGTGCACGCCCGGACCGGCGCCCTGGATCACCGACGCTGAGCCCGGCGATCCGCTCCGACGGCGGCGATCCGGATCGCGCCCCCGCACAAACAAAAAAGGCCCCGCTGATGCGGGGCCGTTTCACCGTCCGACCGGAGTTCAGACGGCGATCCGCTCTTCGCCCTCGTTGGGCTCGCGCAGCACGTAGCCGCGACCCCAGACGGTCTCGATGTAGTTTTTGCCGGAGGAGGCATTGGCGAGCTTCTTGCGCAGCTTGCAGATGAAGACGTCGATGATCTTCAGCTCGGGCTCGTCCATGCCGCCGTAGAGATGGTTCAGGAACATCTCCTTGGTCAGCGTCGTGCCCTTCCGCAGCGAGAGGAGTTCCAGCATCTGGTACTCCTTGCCGGTCAGGTGAACCCGGCTGCCGGAGACCTCGACGGTCTTCTGGTCGAGGTTCACGATCAGGTCGCCGGTGGTGATGACCGACTGGGCGTGGCCCTTCGAGCGGCGCACGATCGCGTGGATGCGGGCGACGAGCTCGTCCTTGTGGAAGGGCTTGGTGAGGTAGTCGTCGGCGCCGAAGCCGAGGCCTTTCACCTTGTCCTCGATGCCGGCCATGCCGGAGAGAATCAGGATGGGGGTCTTCACCTTGGCGACGCGGAGATTTCGCAGGACCTCGTAGCCCGACATGTCCGGCAGGTTCAGGTCGAGCAGGATGATGTCGTAGTCGTAGAGCTTGCCGAGATCGATCCCTTCCTCACCGAGGTCGGTGGTGTAGGTGTTGAAGCTCTCGGACTTGAGCATCAGCTCGATGCTCTGCGCGGTCGCGCTGTCGTCCTCGATCAGAAGTACCCGCATCGTCGGTCCCCAGCCCAGCCGGCCGTGTGCAGCGTACGGGCAAGCCCCCGCCGTTCGTCCGCCACCGGCCCGTGGCGAACGCTCCCTCGTCAATGACGTGAAACGCTATTCGTTAATCGTTAACAAACCCTGATTCACGGACGCAAGCACCCATTTGGCTCCGCGATCCGGCCACGCTTCCCGCCGTTGACGGTCTGTTCTCGTCCGACCGCCCCGGAACCGGATGCGAAACCTTCACCTGTCCCGATAAGTGCCTCGCCCGCTTGAACTTGTCGCGCGCTGTCTCTTCGGAACAACGACGTCCGAATGTCGCCTGCCGAACAGAAATCTTTTCCGTCCCGGCATGAGCCGGCCGCGCGCTACAAGCCCGATGCGCACAGTGTTAAGGAGGGAGGTAAACGAATGGTTGAGAGAACCGCCGATGACCGACCGGGACCCTGGCGTCGCACGCTTGCGCCTGGCTGACGCACGCGGCGCCCTCGACGGAATCCAGGTACTGGAGACCTACGGGCGGGTGGTGGCGATTCGCGGCCTGCTGATCGAGGTGGCGGGTCCGGTGGCGGCGATGCGTCTCGGCGGACGGCTCGACATCGCCGTCGAGAACGGCCTCGGCGCCGTGCCCTGCGAGATCATCGGCTTCCAGGGGGACCGGGCGCTCGCCATGCCGTTCGGGTCCCTGGAGGGCGTGCGGCGCGGCTGTCCCGCGATGGTGCGGGACGAGGCCGCGGGCGCGGTGCGTCCCTCGGCGGCCTGGCTCGGCCGGACCATCGACGCCCTCGGCCGGCCGATCGACGGGCTCGGGCCGCTGCCCTCCGGCCCGGCGATCTATCCCCTCCGGGCCGACCCGCCCCCGGCCCATGCCCGCAGGCGGGTCGGGCCGCCCCTCGACCTCGGCATCCGCTGCATCAACACCTTCCTGACCATGTGCGCCGGCCAGCGCATGGGCATCTTCGCGGGCTCCGGCGTCGGCAAGTCGGTGCTGCTCTCCATGCTCGCCCGCTACACCGCCGCCGACGTGGCGGTGATCGGCCTCGTCGGCGAGCGCGGCCGCGAGGTGCAGGAATTCCTCCAGGACGATCTCGGGGCCGCCGGCCTCGCCCGCTCGGTGGTGGTGGTGGCGACCTCGGACGAGCCGGCCCTGATGCGGCGCAACGCGGCCTACGTCACGCTGGCGATGGCCGAGTACTTCCGCGATCAGGGCGCGCAGGTCCTGTGCATGATCGACTCGATCACCCGCTTCGCCATGGCCCAGCGCGACATCGGCCTCGCGGCCGGCGAGCCGCCCACCGCCAAGGGCTACACGCCGACGGTCTTCAGCGAGTTGCCCCGCCTGCTGGAGCGGGCCGGACCCGGGACGGGGCAGGGGGCGATCTCCGGCCTGTTCACCGTGCTCGTCGAGGGCGACGACCACAACGAGCCGGTGGCCGACGCGGTCCGGGGCATCCTCGACGGCCATATCGTGATGGAGCGCGGCATCGCCGAGCGCGGGCGCTACCCGGCCATCAACGTCCTGCGCTCGGTCTCCCGCACCATGCCGCGGGCCTGCGACCCCGAGCACCTGCCCACCGTCCGCCGGGCCCGGCGGCTGCTCTCGACCTACGCGGACATGGAGGAGCTGATCCGGCTCGGGGCTTACCGGGCCGGCGCCTCGCCGGAAGTCGACGAGGCGATCGCGCTCATGCCCGAAATGGAGGCTTTTCTGGGTCAGGGTAAGGAAGAAGCAACTTCGATCGGCGAGGGTTACCGTCGCCTGGCAGAGATCGTCGGCGCCCCCTGAGGGGAGGCCCCGACACCGTCTCCCGAAGCCGGGCCCGGGGCGCGGCCAGTCGCGCACCGGCGAGCCGTGCGTTGCGTGGAGTGAGACCGCCCATGAAATCCCGTGACACGTTGATCCGGCTGCGGCGCTTCCAGGTCGACGAGAAGCGTCGGCGCGTGACGCAGATCGAGATGATGAAGGCGGACTTCACCCGCATGGCGATGGAACTCGACCGCGAGGTCGCCCATGAGGAGAGCCGCGCCGGCATCTCCGACCCCGCGCATTTCGCCTATCCGACCTATGCCCGGGCCGCCGCCACCCGCCGGGACAACATGCGCCAGTCGGCCGCCGCCCTCGAGGGGCAGCTGGCCGAGGCCAAGGCCGAGCTCGGCGAAGCCTTCGAGGACCTGAAGAAGATCGAGATCCTGGACGACCGCGAGCGCAACGCCGAGCGCGTGGCCGAGGCCGCCCGCGACCAGGCCGCCATGGACGGAATCGGCCTGTCGCGCATCCGCGCCTGACGGAGGCACCGTGCCGGCCCCGGGGATGGCCGGCACGAAACCGTCATGATCCCGTGGGAAGAGCCTCCCTGCCGGGGCCGCGCGGAACCTTGCTTGCGATGGCACGCGTCGTCGTGCAGGGAGGGCCCCGAAGAAGGGGCTCGTCCGAACCACCATGAAGAAGATCAGCGATTTCATCTGGCCGATCATCGGCCTCGCCGCCGTCATCGGTTCGGGCTACCTGCTCTACAAGGAGCTGGCGGGCATCTCGGTGGCGGAGATCAAGGGCAGCTTCGCCGCGATCCCGGTCCATCGCTTCCTTCTCGCCGCCCTCTCGACCCTCGTCGCCTACGCCGCCCTGGCCTGGTACGACCGGATCGCGCTGCTGCATCTCGGCATCCGCCACATCTCGTGGTTCTTCGTCTCGGTCTGCTCCTTCACCACCTACGCGCTCTCCCACAACATCGGCGCCTCGGTCTTCTCCGGCGCCGTGGTGCGCTACCGCGCCTACACCGCCAAGGGCCTCTCCGCCGCCCAGGTCGCGGTGCTGGTGGCCCTCTGCTCCTTCACCTTCGGCCTCGGCACGATCCTGCTCGGCGGCTTCGTCCTCACGGTCCTGCCCGATACCCTGACGCGCCTGAACGGCTACCTGCCGGCGATCCTGACCGACCCCGCCACCGCCCGCATCCTCGGCGCCGGCCTGCTCGGCTTCGTGGCCCTCTACGTCGCGGGGTCGCTGCTGCACCTGAAGCCGCTGACGATCCGCAAGTTCAAGCTCGAATATCCCCGCCCGCGCATCATGGGCCGCCAGCTCATCGCCGCGCCGCTCGAACTGCTGGGCGCCGCCGGCATCATCTACTTCGCCCTGCCGGAGGCCGGGAATCCGGGCTTCCTCGTCGTGCTCGCGGTCTTCCTCGCCTCGTTCTCGGCGGCCCTGGTGTCGAATGCGCCCGGCGGCCTCGGCGTGTTCGAGCTGGTCTTCGTGGTGGCGATGCCCGACATCGCCCGTCCCTCCGTGATCGCCGCCCTGCTGGTCTTCCGGCTGTTCTACTTCTGGCTCCCGTTCCTGATCTCGGTGGTGGTCGTGCTCATGTACGAGCGCAACCGCCTCGCCTCGGCCCTGAGGGACCAGCCCCACGACCCCTCCACCCCGGAGGCGCCCTTCACCGCCCCGGGCCTCGACGCGCACGCCATCGAGCGCCGCATGGAGAAGAAGCCGGTCTGATCCGCCGGGCGCTCCGCCGAGGTCAAATGCTCCTGGGCACGGCGCCGAGGGCCAGCCGCCGATCTCCCGTCCGGGGGGTTCGGCGACAGGCCCTTCTCGTTGCCGGAGGCGAGCCGGGTCAGACCGAGCCCACGGTCCGGAGCCGGGCGCGGGGATGGATCTCCGCTTGGCTCATCACCGGGGTCTCGCGCCGGAAGCGCTCGATGATCGAGCGCACGAAGGGCCGGGCCTGGACCGAGGTGACCAGCACCGGCATCTCGCCCATGCGGGCGGCGGTCTCGAAGCGGTCGCGCACCGTGTTGACGAATTCCGAGAGGCGCGAGGGCTGCATCGCGAGGTAGCGCTCGTCGCGCTCGCCCGCGATCGATTCGAGGAAGGCCTGCTCCCAGGCCGGCGACAGGGTGATGATCGGCAGCATGCCGTCCGGCCCCTGGTACTGGGCGCAGATCTGGCGCCCGAGGCGGGCGCGGACGTGCTCGACGATGTCGCGCGGGTTCTTCACGTGGCCGGCGACCTCGGCGATGCCCTCGATGATCGCCCCGAGGTCGCGGATCGAGACCCGCTCGGCCAGCAGGAACTGCAGCACGCGCTGGATGCCGGTGGTGCCGATCTGGCTCGGCATCACCTCCTTGAGAAGCTCGGCATGCTCCTTCGAGACCTCGCGCAGGAGCTTCTGCACCTCGACGTGGTTGAGGAGCTCGGAGACATGGGCCTTGATGATCTCGGTGAGATGGGTCGAGACCACGGTGGCGGCGTCGACCACCGTGTAGCCCTTGAGCTGGGCCTGGTCGCGCAAGCTCGCGTCGATCCAGGTGGCGGGCAGGCCGAAGGTCGGCTCCAGCATGTGCTGGCCGGGCAGCTGGACCTGCCCGCCCATCGGGTCCATCGCCATGAACTGGCCGGGGAAGATCTGCCCGGTGCCGGCCTCGATCTCCTTGACGCGGACCACGTAGGCGTTGGCGTCGAGCTGGACGTTGTCGAGGATGCGCACGGAGGGCATGACGAAGCCGAGCTCGGCGGCGAGCTGCCGGCGCAGGGCCTTGATCTGGTCCGTGAGGCGGTCCTGGCCCTCCGGCCCGTTCACCAGGGCGAGCAGGGCGTAGCCCATCTCCAGCTTGAGGTCGTCGAGCTTGAGGAGGTCGGTGACGGTCTCCTCCTTGGCGGCGGCCGCCGCGGCTACCGCGGAGGCGTCCATCGGTGCGCCGTCGGCGTCGAGGGGCGGCGCCTCGCGGGCGATCTTGGCGAAGTGCCAGGCGGCGTAGCCGGAGGCGCCGGCGAGCGCCAGGAACGGCAGCATCGGCATGCCGGGCAGGAGGGCGATCAGCACCATCACGCCCGAGGACATGCCGAGCGCCTTCGGGTAGTTGGCGAGCTGCTTGCCGAGGGCCTTGTCGGCCGAGCCCTTCACGCCCGCCTTGGAGACCAGGATGCCGGCGGCCGTGGAGACGATGAGCGCGGGCACCTGGGAGGCGAGGCCATCACCGATGGTGAGCAGCGTGTAGGACTTGGCCGCCCCCAGGAACGGCATGCCCTGCTGGGCGACGCCGATGATGATGCCGCCGATCACGTTGATGAAGGTGATGAGCAGGGCCGCGATCGCGTCGCCGCGAACGAACTTCGAGGCACCGTCCATGGCGCCGAAGAACGAGGATTCCTCCTCCAGGGCGGCGCGGCGGGCTTTGGCCACCTTCTCGTCGATGAGCCCCGCCGAGAGGTCGGCGTCGATGGCCATCTGCTTGCCCGGCATCGCGTCGAGGGTGAAGCGCGCGGCCACCTCGGCGATACGGCCGGAGCCCTTGGTGATGACGACGAAGTTCACGATGATCAGGATCGCGAAGACGATGATCCCGATGACGAAGTTGCCGCCCATCACGAAGTTGCCGAAGGCCTCGATGACGTGGCCGGCCGCCGCCGTGCCCTCGTGCCCGTGGCCGAGGATGAGGCGGGTGGAGGCGAGGTTGAGGGCGAGGCGCAGGAGCGTCGCGACGAGCAGCAGGGTCGGGAAGACCGTGAACTCGAGCGGGTTGTCGATGAACAGCCCGGTCATCATGATCAGCACCGAGATGATGATCGAGACCGCGAGCAGCAGGTCGAGCAGGAAGGCCGGCAGCGGGAAGATGAGCACCGTGAGGATGCCCATCACGGCGGTGGCGAAGAACAGGTCCGTGCGCTTGGAGAGCGCGTTCAGGTTGGCCCGGTTCGGGATCGCGAAGCTCGCGAACTGTGCGAGGCTCCCTCCCGAGCCCCCCGCCGGAGCCGGCGCGGCAGCAGCCGTCTCGCTCATCGTCACCCTCACTGCCCCCGAGGTTCGGGAGCCCGGCAAGATTTGCCGGGCGCAGGGTTAGCGAAGGGTTAACGCCGGGCCGCCCATCGCCGGGCGCGGCCGGAAACCCTCCGTCAGGCGAGGTATTTGCGGGTGACCACCGCCAGGGCGAACACCATCGCGGCGCCTCCCGAGATCAGGCAGATCATCAGCAGGCGCCGAGGCTCCTGCGAGGATTCCGGCTTCACCGGCTCGACGATCATGCTGAAGAACTCGATCTGGCGCTCCGCGATGATCCGGGCACGCTCGTTCGAGGCCAGCACCTTGGCGAAGTACTTCTCCGCCTCCGTGCGTTCCGTGTCGTAGGCCTCGAACCGGGTGAGCGCGTTGGCCAGGATGCGGCGCTGCTCGGGGTCCTCGCTGGCCGACTGGCGCTCGATCCGGGCGATGTTGTCGTCGAGGTCCTTGAGCTGGGCCTTCATGTCCTGGATGCGCCGGGTCTCCGGCGAGAGGTCGCGCTGCCCCTGGATCAGCTGGACCGCCAGGTTGATGCGGGCCGTCCGGAGCTCTCCCAGGACCTTGAGGTTGCTCTCGTTCGTCTTCTGGGCGTCGAGGACGCCGTCGCGGTTGCGCAGGGCCGCGACCTCGGTGCGGATCTTCATCATCCGCTCCTCGGCGCGCTTCAGCTCGCGCTGGCTCTCGAGAACGGCATCCTCCCGGGCCCGGCCGCTGAGGGCGTTCACCATGCGCTCGCTCTCGGCCAGGATCGCGTTCGAGAGGTCGAGGGCGTCCTGCGGGTCGAAGGCGTTGACGGTCAGGCTGATGATGCCGGAGCCGGACTCGACCTTGGGATGCACCCGCTCGTGCCAGTACTTGACCAGCTTCTCGATCGGCTTGTCCGGATTGAAGCGCGAGAAAAAGTCGATCCCGGAGCGGGAGAACATCTCCCGGAGGGGATACTTCTTCTCGATGATCTCGATCATCGGCCGGCTGAGGATGTAGTTGGTCGCGATCAGGGTGTCCTGCGCCACCATCTGGCGGGTCGGAGAACCCGAATTGGTGCCGACCTGATCGGGCGAGGCCTTGTCGACGTTGCCCAGGGCGGGGCGCAGCGCGAAGCGCGATTCGACGACGAAGCGGTCAGAGGCGATGAAGCCGTAATAGGCGATGGCCGCCAGGGTCGGGATCAGGAAGCAGACGACGAACAGAACCGGGATCAGCGCGTCGGTCTTCACGTGGCTCTGGTAGGAGCGGATGCCCTTCTTGCGGTCGGCGAAGCGCGAGACGCGGGCGATCTGCTTCAGGGATTCCGCGACGGCATTCGAGCGGTCGGCCGTGGTGAGCGGCTGCCCCTGCGGGTTGCGGATCTCGATGCTCATGCGCCCCGGTGTTCCATGTCGTCCGGCCGTCCGACGGCTACGATACACCCTTTGCACCGGCCGCGCGGCAAAACCGTGGCCGGCCCGCGCCCGTCAGGCGTTCAGGCGGCGATAGACCTCGATGGCGTCGTCGATGTTCTCGTAGACGATGGCGCGCCCGTTGATGATTACGATGCCCTGCTGGCACCAGGTGCGCAGGGTGTCCATGGCGTGCGAGACCATGATCACGTCGGCGTTCTCGCGGCGCGCCGCGAAGGCCTCCTCGCAGCGCTTCTGGAAGCGGGCATCGCCCACCGCCGTCACCTCGTCGATGAGGTAGCAGTCGAACGGGATGGCCATGCTCATGCCGAAGGCGAGGCGCGAGCCCATGCCGGAGGAGTATGTCCGGATCGGCACGTCGAGGTAGCTGCCGAGCTCCGAGAAATCCTCGACGAATTCCAGCACCTTGCGCGGGTCCTCGCCGTAGATCCGGGCCACGAAGATGATGTTGTCGCGCCCCGTCATGGCCGGATGGAAGCCGCCGGCGAAGCCCAGCGGCCAGGACACGCGGGTGGTGCGGACCACGCGGCCCTTCGTGGGCATCTCGGTGCCGGCCAGGAGGCGCAGGGAGGTCGACTTGCCGGCGCCGTTGATCCCGAGGATGCCGTAGCTGACGCCCGGCTTCAGGGTGAACGAGACGCGTTCCAGGATCGTGCGGCGATGGCCGTCCGTCCGGTAGACCTTGGTCACGTTGTCGAAGCGGATCACGGCGGAGAACGGCTCCCGGGGCCTTGCGGCGGCGCGACGCCGCCCCGAGCGCATCGGCCGCAAAAGCGGCGAATCTGAGAACCGCCGCGCCGCGCCCGATCCCCGGACCTCCGAAATCGCGACGGATTCGACAGCTTTGCCGTTCGAAGGCTTGCACGCTGCCGGTGCGGCTTGTACAGGACGCCTCCCGGCGCCTTCGCGAAGCCCGGCCGCCCCGGCGGCTGCGAGACGCGATGCCGGGACCGGAGGGGTGGCCGAGTGGTTGAAGGCGCACGCCTGGAAAGTGTGTATACCGGAAACGGTATCGCGGGTTCGAATCCCGCTCCCTCCGCCAGCGGCCACTGTTTCCCTTCGTAAATTCGGTTCTTCGGGGGTGTCACCCCACCGTTTACCCCACCAGCGAACGGCGCGAGGCCGTACGTGACGGACGAACCAGGCGCCGCGCCGATGCCCTCCACGCCCAAGATCGTCCCTGCCGACCCCGCATTCTGGCGCAAGGCCTTCCTCGACCTCCGCCCGAGCGTCGTCCCCTGTCCTGGCTTCACGCTCCAATCCTGGGGCGGCACGCACGAGGCATGCGTCGACTTCCTGGATCGCTGGGCGGATGAGGCCGTGGGCCTCGGCTGGACGACGCTGGAGTGCTTCGGCGTGCACCCCGAAGTCGGCACGATCCGCGTCGACTTCTGCGGCGCCATGGTGCTCAGCGGAGAAAAGGTGTCAGCCGTGCTTAACGATCGGATCGCGTTCGAGCGGACCACCTATCGGCGCGACAAGCCGGGCCGGCCCAGCGGCGCGGTGCCGCTCTGGGCGTTCGGGCGGTGACGTTGGCGCACCGCGTGCTATCTCATCGGCATGGCTGACAACCCCACGACCGGCGAACTCTACAAGGCAAAGGCCATCCTCGAAGACGAGGTTGTCGCCGCGGTCGACGTCTTCATGCGCGACCCGACCGTGAGCCTTTTCCGGTTCAACGACGGGCACAGCCTGGATGTGGCCGCCGCCGTGAAGGCGCATCCGTGGTCGAAGGCGACGGTCGCGAACAAGGAAGCGACCGAGCATCTGCGCCGCGCCGCCGTGCGGACCGCGATCCTGCTGGCCCGGCCGGAGAAGCCGTGAGCGACGAACCGACCCCTTGGCACGAGATCACCACCGACGCCTATCACCCGCGCAACTTCCCCGATAGCAAGGCCGGCGCGGCGTGGATCGAATCCAGCCGGCAGATCCGCGAGCTCCTTGAGCGCCAGCATGCCGGGGAATTCCGGCTGCGGCTGATCCTGCGCGAGGCGGTCGACCTGAAGCGCGGTCCGAAGGTCAATCCGCAATGGATCTGGGACTACGATTTCGGGCCATCCGCCATCCTGAGCGTGATCGAGATCGTCATCGAGACGAAGGATGGCCGCCGGCATCGTCAGGAGCGCTTGGCGCCCACGGTGTCCACTGCGCCCGCGGCACCCGCTGTACGCCGCTTCGCGCGCCCCTGGTCCGTGAAGGAGGTCGCCGAAGCCTACGTCGTGCAGGATGCGTCAGGCTTCCCGATCGCCTATCTGTATTTCTGCGACGACGAGCAGCGCCGATCCTCGACCGGGCGCATGTCGAACGACGAGGCCCGGCGGATCGCCGTGAACATGGCGCGCCTGCCTGAGCTGCTGGGCATCGCTGAAACGACGAAAGCCCCGGAGCCGAAGCTCCGGGGCCCTGTGGACGGCGGTGGATAGCGGGGATCAGCGCTTCGTGGCGCGCTCCTGCCGGGTCTCGCGCAGCAACTCGATCATCATCGTCATCTTCTCCTCGATGCGGCCGAACCGCTCCTCGAGCTTCGGGAGCCGGTCGCGGTCGCGCTCCAGGCTTTCGAGGCGGTTGGTCAGCATCGCGTACCGCTCGTCGGACCGGGCCGTGATGCGCCCGTCGCTGTCGACCAGGGCGTTCAGCCGGTTGTCGATCGTGGTCGTGTAGGTCCCGGCCCAGAACACCTGCCCCGCGAAGGTGGCGAGGAATCCCAGGCCGACGAGCAAGGGCATGCGCCGCGGCAGCACGACGTGCCCCTCGGTATCGGAGATGCTGTTCATGACGGCCCCCAAGGCCAGCGGCGCGCCGGTGTCCGGTCGCGCGAGGGAGGATCAGCGCGCCAGGTCGCGGCGGACGCTGTCGATCCAGAAGACGGCGCGGGCGCCGCAGGCGGTCTTGGCCCGGTCGAGCGCCTTGGCCTCGCCGATGATCCGGACCACGTCGCGCTTCGTCAGGGCGCGATCGGGGATCTCGGGGAAGGACCGGCGCAGGCACTCGGCCACACCGTCGGGCGCGGCCGGGAGCGTGACGCGGACGTCCGACCCTGCGCCGCTAGAGTGCTCGCAGGCGCCGAGCGTCGTCGCGAGTAGTGCAGCGGCGATCCCGCTCCGGATCGTGGTCCATGTCATCGAGCAGCTTCCTGAGTTTCCGGTTGGTCTCGTCGGCCGCGGCGAGGTCGCGCACGGCCTGGATCGCCACACGGTCGGTGATGTCCTTCGCGACCTTGGTCCGGGTCTGCTCGGCCGCGAGGGCCCGGGCCGCCTCGCGCGCGAAGGCCTCGTGCGCGCCTCTGGCCTGTCCGGCCTGGAACAGCGCGGCGCCGACCAGCAGGGCGAGCCCGGCGCCGATCAGCGGCCGACGCAGGAAGCCCGGCAGGTAGGCCGTGCCGAGCAGGGCGAGCAGGATCAGTCCGAGCCCGCCCGCGCCGGTCAGGAGCGAGACGAGCGAGAAGGCGGTCCAGCCGTTGGCGAGGATGGTGAAGAGGGCGGTCACTTCAGGCCCTCCAGACAGAGGGCCGTCTCGCGGGCGCGCCGGGCGGTCAGGCCCGGGACGACGCGCCCGCCGGCCTTGTTCCAGTAGCCCATCGCCCGGCAGGCCCCGGGGCGGTCGCCGGCGTTGTAGAGCCGGACCGTGGTCGAGCCGCAGAACCCGCCGACCCCGACGTTGTAGGCCATGGACGTGAAGGCCACGAGAGTCCGGTCGCTCATCGGCGCCTTGACGCAGTGCTCGACCTTGCCCGCGAACTCGTCGAGGCGGCGCAGCAGCAGCGCGTCGCACTGCTCCTTGGTGTAGGTCCGGCCCATCACGGCGCCCTGGGTCTCGCCGTAGCAGTAGGTCGGGACTCCGACGATGTCCTTGTACGTCCGCAGACGCAGGCCCTCGTCCTTGCCAACGTTGACGATCGCCATCAGCCCGGCGGCCGTGGCTGCGAGCGCTCCACCCCACATGCCGGTCTTCCTGGTGAGGCGGCTCATGCGTCACCCCCGTCCGGGAGCGCTTTCTGCGAGACGAGGCGCGCCACGGCCGCCGCGATCGTCACGGCGCCCGAGAGTGCGGCGAACCACCCGGCCGGGATCGGGGGGCTGCCCGCGAGGCACGACAGCGCGACCTCGATGCCGGACAGGGCGACGGCGAGCGCGGCCAGCCGAACGCTCCAGGCGTGCCGAAGCACCGCCCGCCAGTTGGACTTGAATTTCACGGGGATGCTCCGCGCATGAAAAAGCCCGCTCGAGGCGGGCGGGACGGACGGAAGGTCAGGCGTGCGGGCGCCCGGAGCCGGGGGCGGTTGCCGCTAGATGGTGCGCGAGATCTCGTACCAGTTGCCGAAGGCGCCCCGCAGCCGAAGCGTGGAGGTGCCCCGATTCCCGGCCTGGAAGGCGACGCCGTTGGCGAGGAAGATGTTGCCGCCCTCGACGACCTGCGCCGCCCCCAGGAAGGCCAGCGTGATCTCGCGCTCGTCGGCGTTGTCCGAGCCGAGCGTGATCGAGATGGGCACGCTGGTCGTGCCGTCCGAGAACACGCAGGCCGGGGCCGAGCCGTAGACCGTCGCGCCGGGGGAGGCGTAGGCCCCGATCAGGTTCCGGAACGCGTCGATGACCGGGGTCACCTCGGCCAGCGACGAGGTCGGGTTCGATGCGAACGTCGCCCCGGCCGTCGGCTCCGCACCGCAGACCTTGCCGGCATAGAAGGCCTGGCCGCGGGTCTTCAGCGTGTTGATGATGCCGGTGCCCGATATCTGGAAGCTGCCACCGGCGTCGGGGATGATCACCGTCGCGGCCGACGCGATCGTCCGCTTGAAGGACAGGCCGGTGAGGATGCGGTTGCGGTATATGCGGGTCGCCGCCGCGCTCCCCAAGGCGACGATCTCCGCCGCCCCGAAGTCGTTGATAATCAGGTTGTCCTCGAAGATGACGCCGCCGAAACCATTCACCACCTGGAAGCCGACCATGGCCGCGTTGCCGATGGCGATCGTGCAGCCCCGCACCACCAGCGCCGCGCCGCGCCACGGGAACCAGTTGAAGGAATTCGCTCCGTCATAGGCCGAGGCCAGGATCTCGGCCCCGCCCCCGGCCCCGCCGTTGTTGTCGAGCGTGCAGCCGATGACCTGCACCTTGATCGTGGCGCCGAGGTTGAGCCCGATGCCCTGCTTCTTGCCGGTCGCGGGGTTGAGCCAGCCGTTGTCGGCGATCGTCAGCCCCGAGATCGTGCCGGAGATCGAGCCGCCGGCGTCGAGCCCGTACTGCCCGGTGTTTCCCGTGATGGAGCCGCCGCAGATCGAGAAGCGGCGCGAGGAGATGTTCACCGCCCCGTAGGCCGAGCCGCTGCCGCATCCCGAGATCTGCAGGCTTCCGATCGCCACCCCGTCCGCCTGGACCGACAGCCCATGGAAGGTGTGCCCGGACGCACGCAGGCCGTTGATTAGGATCTTCGCGTGGACGTAGCTGGTCTGGCTGAACAGGTGACCGTTCGGGCCCATCGCCGCGGTGTTGCCGAGCATGGACAGGCCGATGCCGGCCCCGTGCGTGACGATGTCGGTGAAGGAGATCAGCGTCTCGGTCGCGCCCGCGAACGGAAGCACCTGGTTGTCGAGCGCAATGTCGGCGTAGCGATGGTTCGTGGAAGTGATGCCGCTGAATGCGAGGTTGCTCGATCGCTCCACGAGCACCCCGGTGAGGGTGCGGGGCGTCACGCCGCCCACGCCGCGGACCGTGACGTCGTCGATCCGGCTTTCGGTGCCGAGCGCGCTGTCGACGCAGTCCGCGATGTGGAGCCCGACGCCGAGATTGCCGCCGTCGATCGAATGGTGGCCGCGCAGGCGCAGTCCGCCCAGGCTGAAGTCCGAGCAGCCCGAAACATAGAGGGCCGTCCCGCCAACCGTCTGATTGTCCGCGTTGGCGTCGATCGTCAGGTTCAGCAGGGCGAAGCCGGCGATGGCCGCCGCCTTGACCGCATAGCGCCCGGTCGCGCCGGCGACGCGTCGCAGCACCGCGCCGCGCCCCTGGCACTCGTAGGTGACGCCCGCCGCGAGGGCGGCCTCGTCGACGTCGTAGATGCCGGTCGGAATCCGCACGTTCTGCGCGGCCGCGGATGCGCGCTGGATCGCACCGTTCCAGGTCTGTTCGGGGGCGAGCTTGCGGAAGCGCAGGTCCGTGATGCTCACCGTCTCGGCGAGCTTGTCGCCGATCGGGTTGCCCGGGGCGGTCAGGGTGGCCAGTGGCACGTCCTGGGGCGCGGCGGTGTCGCCGGTGGCGTTACCCTTGATCGTGAGGGTGGCCATCGGAGCCAGGGCCGTGTTGTCGGTTTCCCCTTCCGCGAGATCGATCTGGAGCGCTGCGGCGCCGATGCGGCTGACCCTGGTGCCTCGCCCCTTCCGGAAGTCGACGGGGAAGGTGGGCTTCTGCGGATAGGGGGGCATGCGCGGGGCTCCGGGCAACAAAAAACCCGCCGGGCGAGGGCGGGTGGAAGCGGTCAGGCAGGGGCGGGAGCGATCAGGCGAAGGCGATCGGCTCGTCGAAGATCTCGGCCGTCTCCGGACCGATCGTGATGCTGATCCGGACGTCGTAAATCCCGGGCGCGAAGCCGAGCAGGGACCCGGCCGGGAACAGCACCTCGACGATGCCGGGGTTCAGGGCCGCCAGGGTCCCGGCTGAGAGGGATGCGGTCAGCATCGGCGCCGGATCGCAGTACCCATCCGCCGACCCGAAGGCCGGACCACACCAAGCCTGGTGCCGGATCGGCGGGCGCCGCGTCACGGTGAGGACGACGTCGGATGCGGAGGCGAAGTCGATCAGCCCGTCATCGGTCAGGTCGGTTCGCCCATCGGTGCGGGCCGTCCGCAGGATCTCGCGAAATCGCCACTGGCCCCGGCGCGAGACCGAGCCGAGCGTGTTCAGGTAGGAGGCCATCGCAGCGCTCAGAGCTTGAGGTAGAAGGTGCCGAGCCGAGTCGGCTGCATGGTCCGGTGCGGCACGCCGCCGTCCGGGTTCGAGATCGGGACGCCGAACGTCTTCGTGCCCTGCGGGTTGGGCGTGGTCTGATATGGTTCGGTGGCCGTCCACATGTTGTTGGCCACGTCGCCCGTGCCCTGACGGATCGGAACGAGTTCCGCGTACTTCACCCCGACCTGCGCCGGGAAACCCACCTCGACCGTTCCATCCGGCAAATCGGCCGGAAGGTGCTTCAGGGACAGCGCCTCGACGCAGTCGCCGCCGATCCCGCCCGGCTCCTGGGCATCGTAGAAGTACGAGAAGCGGGCCGGCACGGTGCCCGTCGTGCCGACCGAGGCCGGGGACGACATCGTGATCGTGTTGCCGGTTCGGCCGGTCACCTGGGTGCCGCGCGGGACGCCGTCGGCCTGGATGGTCATGTTGAGCGCGATGCGGTCGCCGGAATTCACCGTCGCGACGGGCGAGCCCGCCGAGAGCGTGAGCTGCGCCGAGACCTGCATGCGGTTGGCCGGGGCCGAGCCCATGTCGTCCAGACCGGCCGCGACCAGGCCCTGCATGGTCGGGATCATGATCTGCCGGCCGGCGGAGAAATCTTCCGCGGCCGAGACACCGCGCCCGCCGATCACGGATGCGACACCGTCAGGGAAGGTGTTCCAGAGGTAGAGGAACAGTGCCTTGGCGCTGGCGTTGGCGAGCTCGGTCGCGCCCGAGCCGGCCCCGCCGATCGTGCGGGTGTTCATCCGGACCCAGCCGGCCTGGATCGAGGCGTCGAGGCGCCACTTGATGTCGCCCGTCACGGCGACGGCGGTCGGGTCGATCGGCGCGTCGGAGCCACCATCGCTCACCACGGCCTCGCCCAGGCCGTCGTCGTTCCAGAGCAGGTCGCCGTAGGGCCCGAGCACCTCCTCGCGGTACAGCCCGGCCGGGAGGTAGACCCGAGGGAAACGCCCGAATCCGTCCGCCTCGACGGGCTGCGTCCAGGGCTTGGTCAGCGCCGCATCCTTGTAGACCGTCAGCGGCGTGGTGGTGCCGCCCGCATAGAAGTTCGCCCGCGGGATCAGCAGGGGGCGCCCGGAATCGTCGAGCACCTGCTGCCGCGAGAACGGCCAGGACACGGTCATGCAGGGGTGCTCCGGAAATGCAAAAGCCCCGCGCGGAGGCGGGGCCTTGGGCAGCGCGGCGGTTCGCTCGCGCGCGTCTCGGGACGGTGGTTGTTTCGGGCGGATTGCCCGTCGGGTCAAGGGGCGTCGTCACGCCCATGTGTTCCTGCCGACATGGATTGCTGCGTCGCGGCAAGCTAGAGCGTGCGATGCAATAGTGCGACCGCTCCCGAACTCCGATGACGATCACGGCCCTGCAGATCCGTACCGCCCGGCAGCTTCTCGGCCTCTCGCTGGTCCAGTTGAGCAGGGACGCCAGCATGGCCCCCAGCACCTTGAGCCGCTTGGAATCGGGAGTATCGACTCAAAAGCTGACGCGGTTGATCGTGCGGCAGGTCCTGGAAGCTTATGGTGTCGAGTTCCACATGGATGGAAGCGTGAGCGCCAAATCTAGCCGTCGGGTGGCCGGCCAGCGCCCTTGAAGGGTGCGAAACTTTCGCAGGCTCAGGTCCGGAAAGTTTCCGGGGCGCAGCCGCGAATACCATGGGCGCGAGCTCCTTCGTATAGGAGAACCGACGTGTGAGTTCTCGCTACCGAAAGGAACTATCGCTTGGCCCCTGACGAACTGGAACAGCGCAAGAAACTGATCGCTAACGAGCGTGCGAAGCTGACCGCGACCTTCCTCAACGGTGTGGCGGTTGCCCTGATCGCGGTCGGAGCGCTCGCTCCATCCCTGTCACCGAAGCCGCCGGTAGCCCCATCCGACGCGGCTCTGACGATTCAGGCGCTGACCGCCCTCAGTTGTCTGATCACCGGTCTGAGCCTACATCTGATCGCACGTCTGTTTTTGAGGGGCCTGCGATGACCCACGGCTCGGAACTCATCCAACTCGCCTACATCGTCGCCGTCCTGGTAACGGTCGGTGGCGGTGCGCTCCTGTTCGCTCGCCGCGCGCACTGAACTGCGTGCGATGATCCTGCTGCACATCTGCCGCCGCTCCGAAGCTCACTGATGCCCCGCTGGTCCCGCTTTCTCCCCGCTGTGCTCGTCTACCTCCTCGCGATGGTCGCAGCATGGTGGGTAGTGCAGGCGTGGGCTCCACGGTCCAGCAGCGCATCCCCTGTGTTCATGCTGGGCATGTCGCTGGCGCTGCTACTGCTCTGCACCCTCGCGACGATCATGCTCTATCGCCACATCGTACGGGCGTACCCCCTATCAGGTAGGCGGCGCTGATGCCCCGCTGGTTCGTCGTCGCCCTCACCCTCGTGCTCTACGCCGCCGCCATGGGCCTCGTCTGGTGGGGGCTGAAGACGTGGGGCGGGCCGGCGCTGAGCAACTTCTACGACGCCGCTGGCGGCTCCGCCTCGTGGTTGGCGCTGGCGCTTATCCTGGCAATTGTCGCAGCCGGCGTCTTCTGGCCTCGCACTCCAGATGGACGGATGCGGCGCCTCCTACCGCGCCGAGACTGACGCGGGCGCCTGAACAGCTGAGGACACGCCGCGGTTCGTGAGCAGCAGCAGCTTGGTGGTCAGCAGCTCGGCGCTGCGGCTCCCCTCCTTGGCGTGCGAGAGCGAGCGCAGGTACGGGATCGCCTTCGGATCGGTCAGGATGCGGGCGATCGCCTCACCGTCCTTCAGCATGCGGCGGTCCTGGAGGAGCTCCTTGCCGGCCCGCTTCGCCCCCAGGACCGCGCCGCCGGCCGCGCCCTTCACCCCGCCAACGCCGGCGCCAGCCGCGGCGCTCGACGCCACTTCGGTAATCGCCTTGCCGATCGGGCCGGTGCCCTCCTTCAGGCGCTGGCCGATCACGGTGTTGAAGTAGGTATCGGAGCCTTTGACTGGCTTCCAACCGGTCGCTTCCATGGTGGTGAGCATGCGGTTGAGGCCGCCCCACACCGCATCGCCGCTGGGCAGCGCTCGGATCGCAGCCTCAAGGTTTAGGCGCTGCTGACCGTTCCCGCGAACCGCCGAGGCGAAGCCGGCGCCGCCGTACTGGCGGGCGATCCCCTTCACTTCCTCGGTCGCTTCGTTGAACACACGCTCCAGGTAGAAGCGCACCAGATCGCGGGCCGCGCCCGGGTTGCTCCGGGCCAAGGCCTGGACCGCCGAGGCGACTTCGCCGTGTGAGCCGACATCCGGGTTCGTCGGGAAGAGGGCCTCGACGGCAGCCTTCACATCGGGGCGTTTCGCGATCTGCCCGAGCGGCGAGCGCTCCACTACCTCGCGCCCCTCGTGCGCCATCGCGAGGGCGCGGAGCCGCTGACGTGCTTCCGGCAGCTGCACGAGCAGGTCCTCGTTTCGACGCATCGCGGCGCGGATCGAGGTGGCGGAGGCGCCGCCCTCGCCGGCGGAGACCTCGTCGAGGATCCGGGTGACCTCGCGGGCTTGGAAGGCACGGCGTGCCTCGGGCGTGGCGTTCGCTAGGAACTCGCGCGCGGCGGTGGCACCCTGGAGATTGCTCGGCACCTGTTCGGCCGGCGTTGCCATGCGACCCGTGTCTGCGTCCCGCTGCACGACACGGCTCAGCGGCGTGTTGCCCTCGAAGGGCTCCAGAGGACGGGAGTTGGCCGCGAAGTTGGTGTCGGCCCGGGCGACTTCGGGTACCGCCTTCAGCTCGCCGTCCAGCGTCGAGCGGGCGATCTGCAGGTCGCGCATTTTGGTTCGATCGCCAGCCTCGCGAGCAGCCTGAATCCGATAATCCTGCCGCTCGCGGGCCTTCAGCTGACCCTCGACGGTGAGATCAATCTGCCCATCCGGTCCGTGCAGATCCTTGCGGAACTGCATAAGTTCGCTCCGAACATCTCCCTTGGCCGTGCGAAGTGCCTCATCAACTGCGTCGAGGGCGGCCTGCGGGTTCACCTGCCCGAACCGAACGCTCGGGATCTCTTCCGTGATCGTGGTCGATTTCACGTAGGGCTCAAGCGGCCCCTTCATGCGGCTGACGACGTGCTCGTAGGCGTCGAGCGGGTCGGGGATCTCGCCGCGCATCACGGCGCCGACCACGCGGCTCCGGATGTCGGGATGCACGCCGGCCGGGTCGATCCCGGCGCGGGTCAGGTCCTCGTTGAGGCGGGATTCCGCCGTCGAGAGCGCGGCGTCGTATTCGTCGCGACCACGGCTCGCCTCGGAGCGACCGCGGGGGCGGCCCTGGGCATCCATCGGGTAGGACGGCACGCCGCGCTGTTCGTTCTGCAGCTTGCGCAGCAGCTCGGACGAGATGTCCCGCGCCATGCCGCCATCGGCGTCCGGCCGGAAATACCCCTCCTCGATCAGGCGCTCGCGCCAGAAGTTGTCGAGGCTCTTCCCATCGGGCCGGGCGACCTTGCCGACGCCCGGCACGGTGAAGCGCTGGAGGTCCGTCGCCGCCGCGTCGCCGTCCAGGCGCAGACCGCCATTGCGCGCGATGAAGCGCGCCAGGCTTTCCGGTCCGGGTTCGGTCGCCACGGCGCCGGGGCGCTCGAACGGCTCCACCGGGCGCGGCGCATCAGCCTCGAACTGCGGGCGCGAGTAGGCCGGCTGGGTCACGACCGGCTCGCCCGGCCGCTCGACCGTGACGGTGCCCTCGACGCCGACGTTCTCCGGGGCGGCCCGCGCCGCCGCATAGTCGCCGTCGGCCTGCACCTTGCGGGCCGCCTCGCGCGCGTCGGCGACGCCGCGCATCTCGCGTTGGATCACCTGCCCGGCCTGATCCTGGGTGACGCGCGGGCCGGCGGCCTGCTGCGCCCGGATCACGGCCTGTCCCTCGGGCGTGGCGGCGACGCCGGCCTGGGCCGCTGCCTGTACCGTGCCCCCGAGCGCGGTCGGCGCCTGGTTCTGCGGTCCGATCCCGTCGAACCCGGCGCGACCCACGTTGTCGATCGAGGCCGGCCGGCCGGCATAGAATTCGTTCATGATGCGGCCGCCCTCGCCGCCGGAGTTGCCGACGACCCGGGCGAGCTGCGAGGCGCGCGTGGCCTGGCCGCCCGTGACCGCGTTCAGCGCCTCGTCCAGGGTCAGGTTCACCCCGCCGCCCGGCAGGTTCTTGGCCTGCTCGATTAG
This sequence comes from Methylobacterium sp. FW306-05-D, assembly GCF_058782155.1. NCBI lineage: Bacteria > Pseudomonadati > Pseudomonadota > Alphaproteobacteria > Hyphomicrobiales > Methylobacteriaceae > Methylobacterium > Methylobacterium sp. FW306-05-D. Next base: position 132,122 of record NZ_JBYSXL010000002.1, on the reverse strand, counting down.
GTACTGCGCTGAGGCGAGGTCCTTGTCCGAGATCCCGTCCAGCGCCTCGGTCACCAGGGCCTGGCTGCGCCCCTTGCTGCTCAGGGCGGCGACGCCCTTGCCGACGAGCGCGCCGACGGCAGGGCCAGCAGCACCGAGCGCGCCACCGAGGCCCGCACCAACGAATGTCTGCTTGCCATCGCCATCGGATCGGACCGCGCTATCCGCGCCACCCAGAGCGGCACCGGAGAGCAGCGAGGCTCCCATGCGGACTGGCAGCGAGCCCGCGCCAGCCCCGAATGCGGCCGGGGCCGCCGCCACCAGCGGCAGGGTGCCGGCGACGCCGCCGACGAACTCGCCCAGCCCGGCAGCCTTCGGGTTCTCCTTGGCCGTGGCCTCGCCGAACTTCTCGACCCGCTTCAGCTCCTCCGGGAAGGTGGTGCCGTTCTGAAGCGTCCGGACCGCGGCGACACCACGATTTACGCCGCCGAGCAGATACGGCCCGATGACGGGCACGCCTTCGATGATGCCGCGGCCCACCGCGGCCGAGCCGTCGCCGGCAACGCCATCGGCGGGGAAGTCGCCAGTCTCGGGCCGAGCCGGAGCGGTCGCCTCGACCTTCGGCTCGACCGATGCCTTGAGACGGAACGCAGCCCAGTCGTCCACGGCCGGCGGAGCGGCATCGGCGGGAAGCACGGAAGGCTTGCGGAACGCGGCCCAGGCATCGTCGCTCATCAGGGCACCACTCCTTCGGTACCGTCGGGCAGGATCAGGCGCGTCCCCGACGGGTAGCGCTTCATCACGTCTTCCGGCTTCATCTGGGGCGTCACGCGCACGGGGAGGGAGTTCCGGGGTTCGGCCGGCTTCGGCCCACCTGGTGCGCCATCCTGCTTATAGTAGGTCCCGCCGCGCATGTCCTCGGCGCGACGCTGGTTGAAGTCGAGCCGCTTCTGCGCGAGCGCGATACCGCGGTCGAAGATCTTCTGGCGCACCGCGTCCGGCTGATTCACCGAGCCCTGGATGTCCAGCAGGATCTTGCGCTCGCCCTCGGTCGGGTTGCCGCCGAAGATGGCTTTGAGCTGGCCCAGCGCATTCGTCGTGACGACGTTGTGCAGGTCCTGGGTGGCGATGCCGTCGTCGCTTCCGAAGATGCTGGTGATGGTCCCACGTGCGCCCGCGGTCGGCCCCTCGTAGGCCTGTTTCGACAGCGTCTTGGCTTGGCCCAAGGCCTCGATCGCGGTCTGAGCCGAGAGCACGCCCTCGTCGGCCTCCTGGATGGCCTTTTTGTCGGTGGCGGACAGGTCCTGGTCGCGCCCGATCTTGCCCGTTCCGACGTAGGCCTGCCACGCCGGCGTGCCTTCCTTCAAACCGAGCCCGGCGGCCTCCCGCTTCCGGGCCGCGACCTGCGCGGCGATCTTGGCGCCTTCGTCCTTCGTCTCGGCCTCCCTGTCGGGGGCCGTGAAGACGGGCTGACGCGCACGCGGATCGTAGAGGGTGGTCCCCGGCGCGACGCTCTGGAGCTTGTCGGCGTCCTTGTCGGGACCCTGGTAGATCACCTGTCCCGTCGCCGTGTCGACCACGGCATTGCCCACGGTCGCCGTCGAGCGCTTGGCTTGGCCCACGGGCACGATCTGGGCCGTCTTCGCGTTGAACAGGACCGGCTGGTCGCCCATCGACGAGAGCGTCCAGGCGCTGTCCTCGCCCTTCAGGACCGAGCCATAGATCTGGGTCGCGATGGCGCGGGTGTTCGGGTTCCGCCACATGGCCTGCAGGGCGGCCATCTGCTCCGGCGAGGACCGGGTCGTGCGGGTGCCGAAGCCCGCGAAACCGGCCGCTGCGGGGGCGGCAGGCGCGGCCTGCCCGGGGATCTGGAACTGCGCCGGCACCGCGTCGGCGGCCGGCATGTCGGCCTCGGCCGTCGCGGTGCCAGGCGTCATCCCCATCCGCTGCTCCAGCGCCTGTGTCTGGGCCTCGTTCTCGGCGACCTGGACCGGGCGCTGGGCGGCGAGAGGCGAGGCCGCCGCCACCATGCTCGGCACGCCGCCGCCGGGCGCGGGCAGGGTCGGGACCTGCGCAGGGCCGCCGCCGGCGAACCGGCCGGTGCGCTCGGCATAGACCGCGCCCGCCGTCTTGGGCCGCCCGTCCGGATCGAAGAAGATCGAACGGTTCGCCCGCGCCGCGCCGGGCGACACGAAGGCCACCGCGGGCGCGTCCGGGTTCGACATGGCGCCGGCGATGAACTTCGGGCCGCCCGCCTCGCCAAGGAAGTGCGAGACGTAGAGGTTGCCCGGGTTGATGGGGATGCCGGCCGCGGTCAGGGCCTTCGCGTTGTCGGCCGTGAACGCGGCCATGGCGCGTTCCTGCTGGTCCGGATCGCGCCAGCCGCCGGGCTGGAGGCCGAGGTCGGGGTGACGCTTGGCGACGCCGGCCCAGGTCGAGTCGGTGAACTGATAGCGGCCCTTCGCGGTCGAGTTCGGGTTCGCGGCCAGATCGTTGCCGCCACTCTCCTTGGCGCGGGTCGTCGCCAGATAATCGCCCATCGCGCCGTCGGTGGCCGCGAAGGCCGGAACGGACCGGCCCGGTGCCGGACCCTGCCCGATCGTGCCGAGCGTGGTGCCGGGAACGGGCGCGGCCGCGCCGCCGGACGCCGCCCTCATGTAGTCCGAGATCAGGTTCGGCGCCTCGCGCTCCAGGCGGCTTTTCTCGGCCGCATCGTAGGAATCGTCGAACGACTTCCCGATGCCCGTAATCATCGAGAAGATGCTGGGGCCGCCGCTCACTTGCCGCCTCCGAAGATCGAGAAGGCCTTGCCGAGGCCGCCGGCCACGAGGTTCGCGCCGCCGAGCAGGGCCTGGAACGTGTTCTCGTTGGCCCGGGTCTCGGCCTCGCCCACCTTGTAGGCGCCCTGCGCGACCGCGTTGCCGGCGTTGACGTCGATCCCGGCCTTGCCCGCGCCGGTCTGGTAGGCGAGGCCGCCCAGCGTACCGAGGGTCCCGGCCTCTCCCGTGGTCGCGGCGAGGGTCTTGCCGTCGTAGCCCGACAGGTTCTGGAGCCAGGTGTTGAAGTCCTGCGAGGCGAGGCCGGACGCGAACTTCATCGCGTCCGTATCCGCGTTGCCCGAGGCGAGCGTGCCGTTCACGGCGCGGGTGCGCTGGAGGCCCTGGAGCCCCTGATCCAGGTTGAACGTGTACCCGGGCGTCGCGGTGTAGGCCGAGCGGGCCGCCTTGCTGGCGTCCTCGCCGTTGATGCCCAGCGCGTCGGCGTAGAGCTTCGAGCCGGCGCCGTACCCGGCCGCGAGGTTGCCGAAGAGGCCGCCGGCCTGGCCGTACAGGTTCGCCGCGTTGTCGTAGCCCTGGTCGAGCTGATCCTTGCCCTGGATCTGGCCGGTCTGGATCGCCTTCGCGGCGGTCGCGACGGCGTCCTTGGTCGGCTTCGCGCTGAACGCGCCGAATAGGCCCATGGCGGCCTCCTACTGATTTTCGAGGGCGGAGATGCGGGCCTCCTGCGCGACGAGCGCGGCGAGGAGGGCTTGCAGGAACACGAACCACTCGCGGTTCAGCACCCCGGTCGAGGCGACGACGGCGGGCGCCTGCGGGGATGGCGTGGTCGGGAGGGAGGTGCTCATTCGGTGCGGGCCTCGACTGCCATCGCGCCGCCCAGGAGGGCGCAGTAGACCGGATCGGACACGTCGATGCGCCACGTCCGGCCCTGCGGGCTGGTCAGGCCGGTGCGGAGCACGTTGATGCGGGTCCGGGTCTCGCCCTGGCGGCCCAGCGGACGGCTCAGCGGGTTCGACCAGGTCGTGCCGCCGTCGTCCGACCACGAGATCAGGACGCGCGGGTCGCGGATGGTCGGGTCGGCCGAGAGCCGCCCGGTGCCGAGCACGAAGTCGAAATCGGCTCGCGGGATCTGGAGGCGCTGGGGGAAGCCCTGGCCCGGCAGGCTTTCGATCCGGAAGCGCAGCGGGGCGCCGTCCTCGTCGAACACGTCCTCGCGCACCTCAAGGAGGCCGGTCCCGACGCTGTCGCCGATCAGCCAGCGGCCGAACGCCGTGGTGCTCTGGGTGCCGCGCCACCGATCGAGGCCGGCGCTGGCCCGCTCGAACCACTGCTCGGTGGTCAGGTCGAGCACCCAGGTGCGGCCCGGCATCGAGACGACCCAGAACGCGTGGCCGCCGATCAAGTGGACCGAGGCCTCGATCGCGGTGCGATCGACCTTCGCCGCCGCAGCGAGATCGCGCTCGACGTCGTGGTTGGAGACGCGGACCGGGGTGTAGCCGCTGAGCTTGTAGACGACGGAATCGTCGCCGACCCAGATCATCTCGTTCGACCAGCCTTCCTCGTGGCCCGCGACGGCCCACGGCCCGATCAGGCCGCGCGGAATGCCGGTGACCCGGGCGAGCGGGAAGCCGTTGGCCTGGGCCTGACCGCCGTAGACCCCGATCCCGGACGGGCCGAACAGGAAGAGCTCGTCGCGGAACGCCACGCCGCGCAGCAGCCCGCCGGGCCGCGCCTGCTCTGTGGTCTTGTCGAGGGTGTTGAACGTGGTCGCGTTCAGCCCCGAGGCGAAGCACGTGCCGTCGCCGGCGGTGAAGAACAGGAACCCGAACAGCTCGCAGACCGAGTTGGGCTGGGGCAGTCCGCCGGGGATGATCAGGGGTTGGGGCTGGCCGTCGGGGGTGAGCCGGTAGGCGCCGTACTCGGTCGTCGCGACGATGTCCGGCACCGGGGCGCGGTTGTTGCGCCCGATCGTGATGCGCTGGGAGCCGGGCAGCGGTCCGAGCACCCGCACCGTGCCGTCCTCGGAGATCCGGGCGACCTGGTCGCGATAGGCGGCCAGCACGTTCGCCCCGATCTGGCGCATGCCGCGGGGCCCGCGCAGGCCGGTGTCGACGAAGCGCGCCAGACCGGGCGCGCGGCGGCGGGACACCGGTGCGCGGGCGCCGTCGCCGAGCTTCTCGACGAAGGCGTTGATGAGCCGGCCCGAGCCCTCCGCGTCGGAGAGCCCGGGGCGCGACGAGAGCGGCCAGGAGATCGCCGGCATCAGCAGCGCCCGCGTCGGGAGCCGGAGCCGCCCCAGAACGGCTCGATCCGCATCGGGGGCCGGGCGTCGTACACGCGATAGGCCAGCTTCAGGTCGGTGCGGGCCTGCGCGGCGTTCGCCGTCAGCTCCTGCGCGCGGGACCCGCCGATCCCGAACGGCACGAGGGCGGCCTCGGCGATGATCGCGGCGAGCGGCAGGTACACCGCATCGTCGATCTCGTCGCCGTTCACCTTGGCGACCTCGTCCGCGAACAGCTTGGCGCAGACCGGCTCGATCAGGTCGTCGATCTCGGCCCGGTCCTCGTCGGAGGGCTGCTGCCCGGCCGCGAGCACCCCGACGTCCTTCAGGACGCGCTTGATCAGGTCCTCGCGGGTGCGCATGTCAGCGGGCCTTGGTGGCCTTCGGCGCGGCCGGGGCGGTGGCGGCGTCGAGGTCGGCGCGGGCCTGGACGAGATCGGCGCGAAGGCGCTCCAGGTCGGCGTTGGCCGCGTCGCGCTCCGCAACCGCGAAGCCGCCGTCGGCCTGGGCCTGGGTGAGCTGCGCCTGCAGGTCGGTCAGGGCCGTGCCGGCCGCGTCGAGCGCGGCGAGGGTGTCGGCGTGGGCCGCCCGGGCCGTCTCGACCTCGGCCAGGGCCGCATCGCGGGCCGCCTCGACGGCCTCGATCTCGTCGACCAGCTTCGCGTTCTCGGCCGTGCCGGTCGCGATGATGTCGCCCAGACGGGTAACCTCGGCGTTCAGCGTCATGATCTCGGCGAGCGGGTCGGCGCCGGCCTGATCGCCGACCATGACGACGGGCTCGAAGGGGCGCCCGGCCGCACGGGCCGAGACGGCTTCCGCCGTGGCCATCGCCGGGTCGGCGATGCAGTCGGGGGAGGCGTGCCAGCCCTCGGGCAGGGGCTCGCCGGGGGCGAGGTCGAAGATCTCGGCGGACCCGTCGGGCTTGTAGCCCCAGGTCGCCAACGTGGTGGTGGTCTCGTCCATCTGAGGCCTCGTCTGCTGCGGGGCCGGGCCCCAGAACGACGAAGGGCGCCACGAGGGCGCCCTTTCGTCTTAGTGGTGGTGGAGAGGCGTCAGCCGCTGACGCGCGAGGCGAGGCGGGGGTCGATGGCCTTCACGCCGTACAGGACGTCCAGGCGCCAGGTGCTCACGTCGTTGACGCCATCGTAGAACGGCACCACGCGGACCGAGAGACCCTTGTAGGTCTCACGGGCCGGGTTCACCGCACCCGGCGGCAGCTCCATCGGGACCATGCACAGGGCGAACGCGTTCTTGTGGAAGGCGAGCGACTGGGCATAGTTCGAGTTGGCCGCACCGTTGAAGGTGATCGCCGCACCGGATGCCGGAGCCGCCGAGACGGTCTTGAACGCACCCGTGGGGATGATCTGGGGCGAGATGCTGAGCGCGGCGGCGCCCGTACCGTCGGTCGCGGCGTCGGCCGTCACGACGAACTGCTGCAGGTAGGGCAGCTGCGCCTTGGTCACCGGGTTGACCGCGAACACCCCGGCGATGGTGAACACGTCACCGGCCTTGGCATAGCCGGCCACGGATGCCGTGGCGCCGTTGATGTTCAGCGTCTGGACATAGGTGTTGGCGACCGCGCCGGCATAGACGACCGACTGGCCTGCGCCGTTGACGACCGGGACGCCGCCACGGGCGCCGGTGGTCAGGGTCGGCACGTTCTGCGACTTGAAGGTATCGAAGTCGCCGATCATGCCGAGCTTCGCCTTGCGATAGGCGTCCTTCGCGGCATCCTGCATGTAGAGGCCGGTCTGGGTGCCGAGGAGCGCCCACTGATCGGCCGGAGACAGGACAGCGGAGCGCTCGTCGTTCTGCACGGCCATCTCGTCGAGGCGCTGGCCGGCGGCGCCGAGCTTCGAGAAGTTGTTGATCACGTTCCCGGGCGTGCCGACCCAGTTCCAGACGTTGGTGTAGAGACCCATCAGGTCGAGATCGATGGCGTTCACGATCTGCACCATGGCGGGGCGGATCACGCGCTCGGACAGCTCACCGATGTTGAGCGTCAGGTCGGTCGAGGAGAACTTGAAGTCCACACCGACCTGCTGGTTGATCTGGATCGCGGTCTTGCCCTCGACGACGTCCTGGGCGACCGAGACGTTGCCGCGGCGGGCGGTGAACTGGGCGGGACGACGCACGGAAACGGTGTCGCCCTGCTTGTAGCCATTCACGGTGTTCTTGAACTCGGGCTCGTAGGCCCGGTAGACCTGGTTCGCCATCACGCAGTTATTGTCGAGGATGACGAGGGCTTCCTTCGCGACGAGCGAGGGGGTGATCAGAGTATTGGGCATGGATCAAGTGTCCTGATTTGAGAGGTTGATCAGCGCTGCTTGGCCCGCCAAGCCGCATAGTCGTCCATTGACGCCTTGGATGGGTCGAACGACGGCGCTGCGGAACCGCTGACAGTCTTGCCGGGAGCAGGGGCGGCGGTGGCCTTGTTGGGTTTCGCCAGGGTCAGGCGAGCTTCGAGCGCACCCACGGCCTTCGCGGCCTGGAGCGGGCTCATCCCGTTGAGCTTGGTCAGCTCGGCGGGGTTCTTCGCGAGGTAGTAGGCGAGCAGCCCACCTTTCTCGCTGTCGACGACGAGATCCTGCACGTGAGCCTTGATCTCACGCTCAGCAGCGGCCTTCACGACCGTGTCGAAGTCCGGGATCTTCTCCCGTGCGTCGTCCATCCGGTCGTGGAAGGCCTCGATCGCCGCTTCCCGGGCCTGCGTCTGGGCGCGCGACGCGTGGGCGTCCCGCTCGTTCAGGCGCTGCTCGGCGAGGGCCTTGGCGAGACGGTAATCCGCCTTGGCATCCTCGAACGCGGCATAGTCCTCGAAGTCGGCTTCCTTTGGGGCGGCGCCGATCTCTTTCTCGATGGCCGCCTTCCGGTCGCCACCGGCGCCCGTCGGCGCACTGCGGCTCAGGAGTTCGGCACGCTCGGCTTCGAGTCGGGCGATACGCTCCTGCATCCGCTGGATGCCGGAACGCCTCTTCGGCTTCTCCGCCTCGCCGTCCTCCTCGCCTTCGCCCTCCGGGGCATCGGACTTCGGAGTCGGGTTGGCCGGATCGGCCTGCTCTGTCCCTGGCTGTGCGGCCTCGGCGCCTTCGGCCTGCTGGCCTCCGGGAGCTTCGGTCGCTTCCGAGACCTCGCCACCTGCCGCTGGCGTTTCCGCCTGCGCGCCCAGCACGATCAGGTCCTCGTCCATGTGGTTCGTCCATGAAAAAACCCGCCCTGGTGAGGAGCGGGTGCGGGCATCATCGCGGCCTGCGCGTCATGCACTGGCCTGCGTGAAGGGGAGCGGACGTGCATCGGCGCCGATGGGATCGGGCGGCACGTCGGAAATGGGAACTGGCGCGAGCAGGGCCGATGCGGCCCACGCGTCTCGCGACAGGTAGCTATTGCGCGCAGAATGCCCGTCGGGTCAAGCCGTCCGGCTCACAGGACTTTCTGGACGGACCAGTTCCGGAAGCCGACCGTGAAGTCGTAGGCGGTCGCGGCGGCGATGATGTTCAGCTCGAGGCAGAGCAGACTGAGGCTCTGGCCCTGAACGATCGGCAGGAGGCTCGTGCGCAGCAAGCCTTCGAGGTAGCCCGTGCCCGCCAGGATCGGGTCCCACGGGGCGCTGTAGACCCCCTGGCCCGGAGCCGCGCCGGACGCGCCCGGGTAGCCGGCGTGCTCGGCGAAGTAGCCGGCCGCGTTGGCGCGGATTTCGCCGATGCTGAGACGGACGCCCATCATGCCTGCCGCGCCCCGCTTGATCCGGGTCTCGGCCGTGGCGCGGACGTTGTCGCCGGCGGCCATCTGCGAATAGACGACGTTCGCGTTGAAGTTCGAGACCAGGGCGGTCGGCAGTTGCAGGCGCACGCGCCCGCCCGACGTCGTCGAGGTGCCCCGGAGCCGGATCTCGAAATAGGTCGGGTCGTCGGCCGCCGGCGCCAAGTCGATCATCAGCCCGGTGCCGTTGCCGTAGGCGTTATCGTGCGAGACGATGAGACCGGGGCTCGGGGTGTTGCCCGTGACCGTCACCGTCGCGGCGCTGGCGCCTCCCGCCTGGAAGTTGAGCAGAGCTGCCGTGCCGGCCTGGGACGGACCCGACAGCTCGGTGCCGAACGGCAGGAGATTGCCGCCGAGGTTGTACTTGGCGTCGTAGCGCTGGCCGCCGCCCTGGATGCGGGGACGCGGGGGAAGGTTGGGCTCCATCGCCTCCAGGAGGCGCAGCGCGACGAGGTAGGCCCCGGTCGTGTTCAGGTGCACGCCGTCCGCCGACTTGTTGAGGTCGATGAAGGGGCTGTCGCGGGAGACGGCGAGATCCGGCCACACGTCGACCGGGAACACGTTCGGCAGATCCAGCGCGTTCAGGCGCTCGTGCACCCGCATGTGGCCCTGCGTGCCGTTGCCCGGCCCCTCCACCACTGTGAAGGTGGCGCCGGAGCCGCCGGTGGGGGTGACGCCATCCGCCTTCACGCCGGAGGCGACCGTCCAGCCCGTCAGCGAGCCGCCGATCGAGGCCGCATAGGTCCCGGCCTCGATCACCGAGACCGCGCCGACATTGTTGCCGGGGTTCGCGACCTTCACCTTGGGACCCTGGCCATTCACCCCAGGGTTAAGACCGGATTTCGTCAGCGTGAGAACGTCCCCGAAGGTATAGCCGCTGCCGAGGGCGGAATAGGCGGCCTGCTTGATGCCGAAGTCGATGATGCCCGACGGCGAGAAGCCCGCGTTCCCCTTCGGATACTCGGTGATGACGTAGACGTGCACGCCTTTGGCCGTCAGGCGGGTCGCGGTCTCGACGATGTTCGCCACGGACTGGTCCGGGGTCCAGGTGCCGCCGTTGGCCCCGCGCTCGTTGGTCGAGCAGATCAGGACGGCGATGCCGGCGGTCGAGTTCGCGAGGGCCAGCGGGAGCTGATAGTCGACCATGCCCATGGCCTGGGGCGTCCCGGCGGTGGAACCGGTGAAGGACCGCGTCGGGCAGCCCGCGACGGCGAAGCAATCGGCCTCGTCGAAGGTGATCCGGCCCTTGGCCATGAGCTGCAGCCAGAACTGCCAGCCGATGTTGAGCGCGCCGCGATCCTTGGTGACCGTCTCGGCCTGGTCGCCGCGCGGCATGCCGAGCACGCCGCGGCTGTCGCCGAGCACCATGGCGCGCCGGTTCATGGGGCGGGGCGGTGCGAGCGCGACGAGGGCGGCGCGCAGGGGGTCGGTGCTCGCGCCCGGATTGGCGACGTCGATGGTCATGCTGCGGCTCCGAGGGTCAGGACTTCGCTGCCGAGGGCGAGGGGTTCGCCGTTCAGCGTGAGGGCGTTGGTGGGGATGGATGGGCCGGGGCCCGGGACGGGCGCGGGCACGGTGAAGGCGGCCGAAGAGACCAGCGCGCGCGCGATCACGGCGTCGTTGGCCGCCGGCGCGGTGGCGAAGGTGTAGGACCAGAGCCCGGACGCATCGGCGGTCGCCGTGCCGTCCTGCGTCCCGTTCTTGAGGATCGCGACGCTGGCACCGGCCGGGGCCTTGCCGGTAAAGGTCCTGCCCGTGGCATCCGGGCCATAGACGACGACAGCCGCGCCACCAGCCCCCAGGAACTTGATGGTCATGCGGGCCTCAGGAAAACTGCTTCCAGCCCGACGCCGCGTCGAAGAAGAAGCGCTGCGTGGTGCCGAAGGCGAGGGAGAGGAGGCCGCCGACCGCGAGGCCGGCGAGCTTCAGCGAGCCGAGGCCGCTCATGTCGTTGCGGATCTCGAAGGACGCGCCCGGGTAGGCGAGGGCCGTGGACAGCGACAGCGTGCGCGTGACGCCCACGCCAACGGTCCCGGTCAGGAACATCACGGACGGGCTCTTGAGCGGCAGGAGCGTCATGTCGGCCGTGACGGGCGCGGTGGCGGCGAAGACCGGGCGCACGGGCTGCCAGAACGCGACCTGGCCCACCCTCGAGGCGAGCACCAAGTCGCGCTTGGTGCCGAACAGGTCGGACACGCGGGCGTAGCGGTCGAGGTTCAGGGCCGGGTCCGGAAGGGAATCGACGGTCCATTCGCCATCGATGATCGGGGACGATCCGGCGACAGCCGCCGCGGCCACGGCTTGGGCCGCAGCGATGGCCGGCTCGATGCCCTGGCTGTGGAGCACGGCTACAGGCCTTCGCCCGCCGAGATCTCAACGTCGGGCGTCCCCGATGCCGCGGCGACCGCGACATGGCGCTGGCCGGCCTGCAGGGTCTGCACCTCGACCGCGCCGGCCGGGATGCTCTGGGCGCCGGGCGTGGCCCCGTTCGGCAGGACTGGCAGGGGCATGTCGAGCTTGGCGCCGAACTCGATGGCGACGGGGACCGAGCCCCGGTTCCAGATCCGGACCTGACAGCCGCCGCCGATCGGCAGGCCGGCCAGCAGCGGCGCGGCTCCTGCCACCGTTGCGGCCTGCAGGCGGATGGTCCCGTTCGGGACCGCTCGGAAGGCGCGTTCCATGGTGATCAGCTCATCATCGGAGCGGCGGGCTGGCCCATCGCGCTCGGGTCAAAAGAAAAGGCGCCCTGGGGCGCCTCGGTCGGTTCGGCGGGCATCTGGCCCGGCATGGGGTCCGGCAGCCCTGGCGGGCCGCCCATCGCGGCGGGATCGGGTTCCTGGGCCTCGGCCGGAGGGGTCATTGCCTCCATCAGCATTGCGACGAGGTCCGAGAGCTGCTGGAGGCCATTGGCCAGCGCGTCGACGCGCGGATCCTCGACCGGACCGCCGGGCGCGCCCTCCGCCGGCCGATTGGCCTCGGCGATGCGGGCCTGGTGGTCGAGCACGGCTTTCTGGATCTCGCCCTGGATCTTCGCCATCTCGGCCTGGAGCTTCTGGTGCTCCACCCCGAGCTTCGCGTTCTCCAGTTCGTGCCTGGCTGCTTCAAGCTGCTCCTGCCGCTGCTGCGCCTGCATCGCGGCCTGCTGCTCGGGCGAGGGCGGCACGGGCGGCGGCACGGGCTCGCCACTCTCCCGTGCCTCCTCGGCCTGGATCTGGGGCGGCAGCATGGTGCGGATGCGCTTGGCGATCTTGTCCGCCATCGGCCAGTCCTGGGCTTTGGCCAGGAGGTCCAGGATCATTGGAGCGAGCTGCGGCGCGGCCTGGACGAGCTGGATCATGCCGTCGAGCGCGGCCTCGCGCCGGGTCGTGTACGAGGCGCCCATCTCCATGGCCACATCGTAGGCCCCGACCGTGACGTCGTTCTCGATGACCTGCGCCTTGCCGTCCACCGCCACGCCCTGCGGCTTGTTGATGTCGACGAGGTCGACCTTGCCGTCCTCGCCCACGATCCGGAGCGTGCGCGCCGTGTCGTAGATGTGGGGGATCAGGTCGCAGACGATCGCGCCGGTGTGCCGGATCGAGCGGCTGAAGTTCACGATGTAGACGAAGGACCCGACGTCGCCCTCCTGCTGGCGGGCGCGGATCGCCTTGCCCGAGGTCTCGTTCGAGCGGGCGCCGAGCGAGGCGTCGTAGATGCCGGTCACCGCCTTGATGTCCTCGGCGGAGGCGCGGATCAGATCCATGATGCCGGACGAGGCAACCGGTGGCTGGACGCGCTGCGGGGCACCTTGCGCCTGCTGGTCGGCGTTGTAGGGCAGGAACGGGTGGGCCTCGGTGTTGGCCGTCTGCCAGATGTCCTCGTAGCCCTTGAACTGCTTCTCGGTGCCGATGAAGGGCGCCTTGGGCTGGAGCCCGACGACCTCGGTCTCGGTCGATCGGGCATAGTTGTAGGCGCGCTGCGCGTCCTTCGCCTTGCGGACCACGCCGCGGCGGGTGCGCTTCTTGCCGATCGTCATCTCGATGCCGATCGCCGGCACGACCGGAATGAACCGGCCCTTCCATTCGATCGGGCCTTCGAGGATCTCGGTCGCGCTGATCAGGTAGCTTTCGACCTTGTGGCCGTCGCGCTCCTCGATGCGGGCGCCGGCCGTCTCGGCCAGGGCGAGCTTCTCGGCATAGTCATCGGCCGCCTTGTCGGTCAGGTCCAGGATCTCGCCGTCGGGCATCAGGGCGAGGGTCTTCTTGACCGGGGTCTTCACCCAGTACTTGGCGATCCGGACCATGTCGGCCGTCGCCCATTCCGCGAGGCTGCGGCCATCAACGTCGGAGGCGCCGATCTCGGCGGCCGGGTGGTCCGGATAGGTCTCCTCGTAAATGTCCCGGCTCATGTCGAAGGGCACGAAGCAGAACTTGGCGTCCTCTCGGGTCGGGAGCACCGCGTCGGGGTCCCAGCGCACGCCGATGCCATCCGGGATCGGGGCGATGCGGATCTCCTGCTCGAACGTGGAGTCGGAGCCGTACTCGGTCAGGACCTGCCAGTGGCCGATGCCAGCCGTCACCTGCTGGTCGGCCGCCGCGAAATACGCCGCGGGCGCGTCGGAGCGGTTCTCGACGTACCGGGTCATGCCGGCGATGGTGTCGGCCGTCTTCACGTCGCCGCGGCTGTCGACCGGCACGACCTTGATCGCGGGGCGCATCTGCCGGATGTCGCCGGTGATCTGCAGGATGGACGTGCCGAGACGGTCGAACTCTAGGCAGGGCCGGCCCTCACGGGCGCGCTTGGCCTCCTCGGTCCACTGCGCGCCCTCGACCTCGACGAACTCCAGGTCGGAGTAGGCTTTCTCGCGGTTCTCGCGGTCGGCCTCGTCGGCCCTGCGCCAGCGCGCCATCGCGATCTCGTGCACCGAGCGCCCGGCCGGCTTGGCCTTCGGCTCGGGCTTCGCCTCGGCGGCGGCCTTTGGGCGACGGGATTGCTTCGTGGCCATCAGGCACCCATCCAACCGCCGGCGCGACGGGCGCCGGCCTTGATCTTGAGCGGAGCGGCGTCGACCACGGGCTCGGCGAAGGTCAGCGCGACGGCATCCCACAGGTCAGGCGAGGGGATGCCCATGCCGCGCATCTTCTCCTTCGACCAGAGCTGCACCTGGCCGCGCGAGTTGTGGCCGTAGCCGGTGGAGCAGGCGTCGGCCTGAATCTCGTCCTCGTCCGGCAGGTCGACGCCGGCCGGGTCCTCGAGCCATTCGAGCGAGTTGAGCCAGATCTCGGCGCGGCGGTTCAGCGGACCGGGCAGCTTCTCGCCGGTGGTGGGCGAGTAGCGCTCCTCCTGGATCGGGGCGCCGCCGAAGTTGACCGGGACGACGATGCCCCGGCCCGGCGAGCCGTAGCCGCGCTCGACCAGGATGTCGTAGACGCCGGCGCCGTAGCCGCCCGTCACGTCGATGAAGCACTTCACCGGGTTGTCCCGGTCGATGTGGCCCGCGACGTAGTTCGCACTCTCCGGGATCGACATGCCCGGCTTGCCGCCGGCCCAGAGGACCTTGCGGCCGCGGCGCTTGGCCAGCGCGTGGCGATCGCCGCCCTGGTGGGCCGGATCGTACCCGAACACGAGCGGGCCCGAGGGCTCCACCGTGCGCTTGCGGGCGGCCATGACCAGCTTCGCGCTGATCAGCCCGTTGGTGTTCGCCATCTGGAAAGCCTCGGCCGCCGTCGCGGGGTATTCCTGCCGGAACAGGGACTCGCCGAGATCCGCGATCTTGCGGCGGCGCCAGAACATCTGCTCGGGGTCGAGGCCGTGCGCCTCGGCGTAGTCGATCTCGGACTCGCCCTGCTCGTCGGGATCGGCCGAGAGCGCGAAGTCCGGCGGCGGGGCCTTCCGATAGCCGTCGTCCCAGAACCACGGGACGAAGATCGCCTGGAACTCGGACTCGCCCCGCTCCGCCTTCCGCCATTGCTGGTGGAAGTAGTTCCCGACCCCGTTGGCCGTGCTTTCGAGGATCACCTCGGTGCCGGGCTCGTCCGCGATGGCCTGGAGGATGCCCGACGCGTGGCTGTGCGCGTGCGGCCAGAACCCGACCTCGGAGCCGTGGAAGAACTGGAGCGTGTTGCCGCGTCCGACCGCCTTCGAGCCGGCCGTGCCGACCTTGTACCCGCTGTCGAGCCGGTCGAAGAGCAGCTCCTTCGCGTTGGCCGCGCCCGCGGAGGGCCGCACCAGCGAGGGGCAGTGCTCGTGGTAGCGCGACACCATCTCGAACAGCGCCGCGGTCGAATCCTCCTGGTGCGTCAGGATGAAGGTCCGGACGCCGCGGTTGTGGCTGGTGCGCCAGAAGAACCGGCCGCCGATGTAGGTCGAGGCGCCCTGCTGCCGGCCCTTCAGGATCAGGGCCCGAACACTGCCGGTGCTGAGCAACTGCTCCTGCAGCCGGGCGTGGATGTAGCGCTGCGCCTTGTTCAGCGTGAAGGCGACGATCCTGCCCGACTTCGTCCGGATGCGCAGGCAGCGCGGCGCGTAGTGCTCGAAATCGTCCTTCAGCTTCTGGCGGATCGCGAGCTCGCGCTCACTCAAGATCCCCGAGAGCGTCTTCGTGGCTGCGGACGGTGTGGCTTGCATCGATCCGCTGCCGGTTCGTGAACACGTCGCCGACTTCCTTCGCGGCCTGGACGACGAGCTGCGCGGCCAGCGCGATGTTGCCCTGAGCCTCGGCCCGGTCCGCGAGGCGCTGAAGCGTCCGGAGGCGCGCGACCCGATGCGAGATGCCGATCGAGGCCGTGTCGTCGAGGAAGTGCTCGCGCGTGGTCCGGAACAGCTCGCGATAGCCCTCGGAGAGGCCCTGACCCGCCCGGCGCTCCGGGTTGTAGGCCTCGACCTGCTGGGGCGTGACGACCTCGCCGAACTCCGCCTTGACCGCCTTCACCACCACCGAGGGCGGGTCGAAGCACGCAAGCTGCTGGACGATGAAGGTTTTCACCTCGTCTGAAAGCGCGCTCACGGCCGAGATCCGATCAAAGTCACGTCAAAGCCCGGCCGCAGGTCCCGCACGCCCCGGCGATCTCCGCCTCGCAGACGATCGGGGCCCGGTTGGCCGCTGCGACCAAGGCTGCGGTCTGGCCCGCCGCCGCGCCGGCGCCATAGCGCGCCACCACGCCGACGAACTCCTCGACGTCGTGGCCGCGGATCGTGAAGGCCGGCGATCCGTCCTTCCGGAACTTCGGAGCGCCGTAGGGATCGCGCTCCTGGCCCGCGTGGTAAAGCTCGTGCTCGACCAGACTGCAGAACGTGGCGTCGTCACACAGAGCCGCGTACTCGGCGTCGAAGGTCAGCAGGAAGTGGGGCATCTCCCCGAACCACCCGGTGACCTGCTGCTCGAAGCGCGCCTTGGCCCAGCGGTTGCCCATGAAGGCGGTCGTCTCGCACATGCCGACCACCGCGTTGCCCTGGCGGGCGTTCGGGACGGCACACCAGAGCACGCCGAGCCGCGCCTCGCGCAGATGGGCGTGGTCCTCGTTCACGAGCAGCGCGTCCTCGTCGATGAAGGTGGCCCGCATCCAGGCGAGCAGGTCGGGCGCGGGGCGCACCGGGGTCTCGGTGACGGCGCCCTCGGCGCCGATCATGTCCTCGGGCGGGCGCGGCCGGATCAGCATCAGAGCGCGCGGACCCGCGGCTCCAGCGCGGCCGGCACGCGCCACGCGCCCTCCGCATCGCGGACGAGGTCGATGACGTCGGGCCCGTCGAACTTCGAGGGCTTGCGCGGCGGCGGGGGCGGCGCCTGGGTGAAGTGGAAGGTGCTGGACCGATCGCTTCCGGCGCGCGCCGGGTCGAAGCCGAAGACGAAGCCGGGATGCGCGTGCGCGTTCCCCGCCGCCATTCGCAGCAGTGCTTCGACCTGATCCTTCGTCATCGCCATGGTCAGCCCTTCCGCCGCTCGCAGGCGATCTTGTGCGTCTCGCCCGGGGCGAGGCTCAGGTGCGTGGCCAGCACCGCGCCGACCTGGGCGCAGGCGGTGACCAGCGGGACGGGTTGCACGGCCATGTCGAGGGCGTTGTCGCGCGAGCAGTCCGGGCCCGCGACGCCGGCCGGGCACACCAGCACCACGGCGCGGAACCCGGCCTCATCGGCCTGGGCCGGCTGGGGCAGCAGGTGGACCCACAGGATGATGCAGGCGATGACGATCGCGCCGAGCACCATGCGGCCGAAGTCGACGACCGGCGGCGGACCGTGATCGGCCGGACCGGGCCCGAGCAATTCGCGGAAGAACGATGTCAGCATCAGCGTGCCGTCCACTGATCGCAGACCACATTGGAGTGGAACTGCGGGACCATCACGTTGCCGACCTGGATGTACGTGGTCGACGTCTCGGTGTGGCTGGCGGTGCAGATCCAGCTATCCTTACGGAGGCTGAATTTTTCAGCCGTGATCTCGTCGACCACCGCATACACGATGAGGCCGAGCAGCCCCGCGAACAGGAGCAGGATGCCGACGCGCGGCATCAGCGTCCGCCCTGCACAACGCCGAAGCAGCGCAGGGCCTCCTCGGCCGAGAGCTTCTCCGGATCGGGGCCGGTCATTCCGAGCGTCGCCGCGCCATCGGAGAGGCGCGCGCCGATCGCGACGCGACGCATCCGGGGCTCCATCGCCCTGCCGACCTTCAGGGGGGAGCCGGGCACCTGGCACAGCGAGGACGGGCGGGGCTGGATCACGGGCGGATTCCTGAGCGGGGCAGCGGGTCGAGGCGGACGCTCGCGCGGCCGGCGATGAACTCGATTTTGCGGGTGTGGCCCGGGACCGGATCGGTCTGGGCGGCGAGGGCCATGGCGGCGACCCAGTGCGCGGCGGTGGGGCGGCCCCGGTCGATGGTGAGCGCGAGGCCGGCGAGGCGGCGCGAGAGCGTGACGGCGTTCATACGGTCCGCGCCTTCCGTGCCTGGGCCTCGCGGCGGGCCTTGATGTGGATCCAGTAGGCCGCGGTGGCCGGGTCGCGCTTGAGATCGCGCTGGGCCTGGGCGGCCTGCGCTGGCGTCCAGTCCGGGCGAGCGGTCATGCGACGATGGCCTCGTGCGCGCCCGGCTGGAGCACGTGCTGCTCGGCACCGTTCCAGCGGAAGAGGTACTCGACCGCGCCGCGGTATTTCGGGTTGTCGGTCACGTAGGCGACCGTCGAGACGGCCCATCGGCCGCCCTTCGGCGAGGGAATGCCCTCGGCGTTCAGACCGTCCGCGATGGCCTGGAGCGTCCGCTTCCGGCGGCGCTCCTGGTAGATGCGCCGAACGATGCGGGCCTGATCCGGGACGATCCGGAGACCGCCCTCGAGATCCTTGGCGTAACCGTAGGGCGCCTGCCCGCCGGCGAACCCGCCCTTGCCCGCCTTGGCGACCCGGCCGCCCGCGGTGCGGTCCCGGATCACGAACCGCTCGTTCTCGGCCATGCCCGCGAAGATCGCGAAGAAGGTCCGGCCCATCGGGTTCGAGGTGTCGATCACCGACTCGGTGACCGAGCGGAATGCGATCTCGTGCTGCTCGGCGAGATCCGAGACCGTCGTCATGGCGTGGCGGATGTCGCGCGAGAGGCGATCGATCTTCGCGACGAGCAGGACGTCGAAGGCCCCGGCCGCCGCGAGTTCGAGGGCGCGTCCGAAGGCCGGGCGATCCGCGGGCCGGGTCGCGCCCGAGACGCCCGGGTCGGTCAGGACCTCGACGAGCTCGTAGCCCTGGCTTTCGGCGAAGGCGCGGACCGATTTCTCCTGCGCTTCGAGGCCGTGGCCGGTCGCGGCCTGCTCCTCGGTGGAGACCCGGAGGTATCCGAGGGCGCGGGTCGCCCTGGAGGCCTTCGTCTCCGTCTGGATTTTATTCCGGGCCCGTTGGCGGCCCACGCGACGCGAGCCTGAAACCACCGATAAGCCTCTGTATTTGCTAGCGTTTCAGCGCCTAAATGGCCGCTATTTCCAGAGTCTCAGGAGACCTTGGAAACCGGTGCGTTTCGGGGCCCAAGGTGAGGGGCCTGCGCGATTAAGGAGGGGAGCTAAGGAGGGGAGCTCGACCCGTTATCATGGGAGCTTGCCACGCTAAGCATGGAAGCTAGGGAAGGGCGATTATCGTGCGCCCCAGCTCATCGCGGCCGGGAGCCGATCAGGCCCAGAAACTTGGGTGGTCCGACCCCTGAAGCGTGGCGTCGAAATCGACCCGAAAAATCAAGCGGTCAGGCCCGCGCGGCGAGGCCCCGGGACCGACCCCGGAACGCGACCGTGGCGCGGGTCCCGGCGATCGATCCGGGGCTGAACGAG
This sequence comes from Methylobacterium sp. FW306-05-D, assembly GCF_058782155.1. Lineage (NCBI taxonomy): Bacteria > Pseudomonadati > Pseudomonadota > Alphaproteobacteria > Hyphomicrobiales > Methylobacteriaceae > Methylobacterium > Methylobacterium sp. FW306-05-D. The sequence goes on along the minus strand of NZ_JBYSXL010000002.1, from coordinate 113,053 downwards.
GCGACGACCGAGCGGCGCGGCGCGGGCTCGCGCGGCAGCTCGTGGCCGGTCAGGTCGCGGTAGAGCCGGCGGAGCCCGGCGCGGATCTCGTCCTGGGACTCGATGACCATGTCGACGGTGTGCCGGTGGCCCGGGACCCGGAGCCGGTCGGCCATGCGAAGCAGGTCGGCGACCTGCTCGGCGCGTTCGCGATCCGTCATCATCGGGTGCCGATCATGTCAGGGAGGCCCGGCCGCGTCACGCTCTGGCAACGCTGAAGCTGGGGAAGGGGTCCAGACATGCAAACGCCCGGCGGCTGTGAGCCCCGGGCGCGTGTCGTGCGACGTTGGTCTTTTGCAGCGGAATGCCCGTCGGGTCAACGGCGCATTCAATCTCCTTCGATCCGCGCTGCTATGCTGTCGGCTTGGCGACGAAGGATCCAGGCGTAGACGAATGCGACCAGCATTCCCCCGAAGGCTCTGGTCGCGGAGAGCGCTTCCTCGTGCGTAAATGACCACGTCACAAGCTTTAGATAGAGATGATCTTCTCGCGAGGCGATACTGATATACGGGATTAGCACGCCACCCAGTATCAATCCTACACTTAGATTATTGCGAAAATTCGCACTAAGCTTCAGTTTTTCATTCGAAGCAGCTTGCCCCATTTTGTTGTCCTCACGGCATCAAACCCGACGTGAGTAGAGACAATGAGACTTTCCCTCGCCAGTGGCTCAGTCCTGTTCTCCCGCCTGAGCAAGAGCGGCAGACCGCAGCAGGCGCTCGGCCAGATCGTCCGCCTGGGCGGCGTAGGCGTCGCGGATCGGGGCCGCGCCCGGCGCCCGGGCGGTGTGTTGCGCTTCGGTCAGTTCCTCGAGGAGCCAGCGGAAGCGCTTGGCGATGTCGGCGGAGGCACGGTCGCTGGTGCCGCGGCCGCGGGCCTCGGCATACGATCCGAAGCTGTGCCCGTCGGCGAGGATGGCGCGGAGGAAGCGCACGCCGGCATCGCCGATCACGCGGGCCGCCCGGTCGTTGGTGGCCTTCACCACGCGGGCCGTCTCGATCCGGCCGAGCATCCGGATGTCTTCGAGGGTGAAAGCATGGGAGACGGCGAGCTGGCCCGGGCCGGCGTTCGACGTGGTGGCGTCCCAGGCGCCGCCGGAGCGCACGCCGAGTTGCTTCTCCCAGAGCATCTGCAGGGCGCGGCCGACGAGGAACTGCGCTTCCGTGATCCGGCCCTGGCCGCGCTCGGCGGAGAGCACATCGACCTTGCGGTTCACCGTGGCGGTGATGAAGCTCGAAGGATCGTAGGGATTGCGGACCGAGGCTGTGCCGACCTGGATCTCGGTGTCGCGCGCGGTGATCGGCGCGAGGCTGACCGGCCGGCGGCGCGCGCTGGTGGTGCGGGTCTTGGTGGTGCGGGTGGTGCTGGACGACTTCGTTGCCGACGCGGTCACGGTGGTGCCCCTGTGCAGGTCCAGTCCTTAACGCCGGGCCTAAATCGCGGATCGCCGCGGGCTGGCACGAAAGTCAATCCCGCCATTATCGAAGATGCGCCGCACTTTCGGGAAAACGGTCGGTGCGGCGCATGTTACATGCAAAGCTGTCGAAAAGCAGCCTGAAGCTCCACTTAATAGATATCAGCTAAATATGGTATTATACTCCTGCCCGCACCCGTACTCTTGCAGTAAACCCTGTCATCATCCCCTACGACAGCCTCAATGAATCGTCTGCTTATAAGTTCACTGATTGAGTGCTTTAAGCGTTCGATGTCCGCACCATTTGATACGCCTTTCGCTGCAGCGAAAGCATCCGCAAAGACATCGTTGTAGTCGTTTGTGATTTTGCCACCGCTACTTGAGCGAGTTCCCATCTCAAATGCGGGCCAGTGCTTATAATTCGCCAAAATGGATAACGCTTGGGGCGTCATTGCTGCAATTTGAGACAAAGCAAATTTATGCTCTGAGAACAATTTCGCGAAGTTGTTTTCCGAAACAAATTTCAGCGCCGCAGCAAGATGAGAAAACTGCTCTGGATCAGGCGGTGACTCGTCTAGTATATGTATAATCTTGTTAAACAAGACGCTTCCATGCGGATCAGTGATCAAATGCTGCAACGCAAGAACTGAACTTTCTGTTTTATCCGATTTTTCAAAATAAATTTCGAGAAGATGTGATTTTTTTGCCTCAGATATGCTTTTATCAACACCTTCATTGAAATCAATAAACGCCTTTGCGACCTTTCCGACAATAAATGTTCCCAGCAAAGCGTCTCGAATAACCTTTCCACCCTGCTTCTCTCGGATGCTTTCGATTTGTTCTTGTGTTAGCGCCTGCTCCGAAAGCCTAGCTTCCAAGCTTTTGCGCTCGGCAGCAAAGTAATACTCAGGTTGCTTGATAATTAAACTGCGAGCAGCTATCTCGCGATTTTGGGCTTCGTTGTCGTCGGCCATACGTCATCCTCGCGTTTCGCGCTGATTGAAGGCCAGCGGTGACTCAAATGCAACCTATTGGTACCACCGTGAAGATACCAGTAGACGATCACCCTTCATCGAGTCGCGCCAAGCCCGATGCAAATTAGGCGGATCGCCATGTCGACGCCCCGCATCGCGCTGTCGCGATTCCATCCATTGTTGAGGCAAGCCTGGCGAAAACTAGGCTCGCGTCCGACCTGGGAATTCAGCCAAGCTTTCAACTGCGCTTTCATTCGCCAGTCCGCGACGTATATTTCTGGCCAGCGCTGCACCCTGATATCGCCCGGTTTCGGGCCGGCCTGCGCATCGGCCTCGGAATGCCCGGCCCAGGCGGCAAGCAGCCAGAGCCGGACACGGTGTGGGGGATAGGTCTCGGGCGGATCGGGCCCTTCAATACGAAACGGGTTTTCAGCCAGCACGCGCGCGGGCACTCCTTACGAACTCCCAGAGCGGGACGGATTCGGCCGGGTTTGTCATGCCGCGGTGCACGAGGCCGTTCGCGAACCGGATGATGCCGGGCTCGAGCGAGGCCACCGGCATGTGGGTGACGTTCACGAGCGCACCGGTGGAATCCGCACGGATCGCAGCAGCGAGGTGATGGACCCCGAATAGCGCCCGGGTTCCGAACCCGAGATGAACCGCCTCGACGCCCCAGGTGTCGAGGAACTCGATCATGCCCGCATGGACGTCCGGCCAGCCCGTCCAGATCATGCCGGGGCAGGGCGGGTAATGCGACGGCACCGACAGGACGCCAGCACGCCAATGCTCGACGATGCGCCCGGAATCCGGGAGCAATGCAGCAGCAGTGCTCACGCAGCACTCCTCGCATCCGGGTGGTCTCGCTCGGCGACGGCGCGAGCCTCGGCGATCACGTCGGCTGGCGTGGTGCAGGCCGGATGCCCGGGCAGGAACTCGTCGGGCCAGCCCTGGCGCCACTCGCCGCGGAAATGGGCGGTGGCCTTGGCCAGCCGATTCCGCCGGTCCTGCTCCGGCGTGGCGGGCGGCTTGGCCACGGATCTCGGGCCGGCCTTGGCGACCCCTTCGAGCCGGTCCTTGGTCGCGCCCTTGATCCAGCCGACGAGCTGCTGCCATCGGCGGGGCCGGAAATCCTTCGTCGCCATGGCCGCCGCGATGCCGGCCTCGACGTCGGCCCGGGTCGAATCCTCGGCAAGCAGGCGTTCGATGACGTGGATGTCCTGGGCGACCAGCACCGGTTCCTGGCCGACGAGGGATCGCAGCCACGGTCCGAGTTCGTCCGTGCCCCGGGCCGGCGGCTGCCCGCGCTGATGCGCGGTTCCCTCTCCCTGTCCCTGTCCCTGTCTATTCCCTTTCGGCAATGCTCCCGGCATGCTGGCGCATTGCTCGGGCATTGCTCGGGCATTCTTGGCCCCTGAGCCGGGGTCATCCCCCTCCGGAGGCGGTTCGGCGGCCGGGTCTTTCTTGCCCCAGCGGGCGCCGGCCGCCTTCGCCGCCTGCTCTTTGCGCTGGGTCTCGCGCGTGGCGAACTCCTGCTTCTTCTCCCAGGCTTCGATCGCCTTTTCCGCGATGACGGGATGGTAGAGGCGCCCGTCCGAGCACTCGACCCAGCCGTAGAGAGCGCCGGCGGAGACCTTGTCCCACTCGGCCACGACCCGGCCATAGCCCGCGAACTTCGAGAGCTGCCGGGCCTCCTTCGGGAGCGACCCGGCCGGGACCTGGTGCCAGGAGGCGCACCACAGCAGGATGGCGGCCCGGAACTCGTCGCCGGTGATCTCGTCCACGATGGAGGAGTCCCGCAACCGAGACACCTCGAGCGGCATGAAGGGGAAGTCGCGCAGGTCGACGTGCGCAGGAACGAGGGGCTGCACGGTCATGGCTGCTGCCTGTTGCGGATCGCGTTGAGGGCCGGGTCGATCCAGGCGCGCACGACCTGGTTCGCGCGGCCGGCCCGGTTCTTGTCGATGATGAGTTCGAGGTCGTGCCGGACGCGTTCGAAATCGTCCTGCGCGGTCGGGTCACCGTCGCGGAAGGCCTGGGATCGCTCGATGTAGTAGGAGGCCCGGTAGAGGAAGACGACGGCGTCCGAGTTCTCCTCGAAGGCGCCGGCGCCGCGGATGTCGGCGAGCTGCGGGCGCTTGTCCTCCCGCCCCTCGGTGTTGCGGTTGCACTGCGCCAGCAGGAACACCGGGCAGTCGAGGTGCTTGGCCAGGGCCAGGGCGCCGTCCGCGACCTCCTTCAGGCCCTCGTCCTCCCGACGGTAGGCCCGCGACGCCTTCACGATGTGGGCGTGATCGATCACCACGCACCCGAGCGGGATGCCCTTCCGGGCGTAGTGGTTCGCCAATCGGTCCGAGGCGGCCGCGATGTCGCCGATGGTGCGCCCGCCACCGTCCTCGATCGTCATGGGCTGGGCACGCTGCTCGTAGAGCGTGCCGGCCACGATCTCGGCCTGGCGCTGGTTCAACCCGCCGCGGCGCAGGATTTGTTCGAACGGCATCCTGACGCCGCGCCGCTCCAGCTCGCTCGCCGCGATGCGCGCCGCGACCTGCCGGCGGGACATCTCCAACGAGTGGTAGATCGCGGCGAAGCCCTGGTCCGCCATGTGCGAGGCCACTTCGACCCCGAACACCGATTTTCCCATCGAGGTCCGGGCCGCGACGGTGGTCAGGGTTCCCGGCTGGGGCGCCCCACCGATTTCCCGGTCGAATTGGGCCAGCCCCGAACTCGGCAGCTTCCGGCCGGTGCCCTGGAGATCCGCCTGGATCGATGCGACGAGGTCGTCGCCGGCCTGCTCCAGGGTGGCCGACATGCTCTTGCGGGACACGAACGAGGCGCGGACCTCGTCGACCCGGGCGTAGATCCGCTCCAGCGCCGGGCCTGGCACGAAACCGGCCCCCTCGCGCACGTCGACCGTGGCGATCGCCAGCTCGCGGAGCTGCCAGTACTGCTGAATCGTCCTGGCATATTCCTCGGCCGTAGCGGGCGTGCAGCCGTCAGACGCGAGGCGCGTCAGGTACTGCATCGCGGTCTGGCCGCCGAGATCGCAGGCCAGCAGCTTCGGCCCGGCCGCCGCCTTCACCTTCAACAGGTTCGGCGTGTCGCCCGCGGCCGCGACCGCCATGATGATCTCCCACACCGCGCCGTGGGTCTGCTCGAAGAAATGCTCGGGCGCGACGAGGTGCTGGATCAGCGGGTAGACCTGGGGCTGCCAGAGCACACAGCCGATCAGCGCGGCCTCGGTCTCGACGCTGACGGCCGGCAGCGTAGGCCTCGGCGCGCGGGGCGTGAACGGGACGACTGCGCCGTAGGTATCGGCGGGATCGAAGTGCTCGGTCATACGAGGAGGTCCTCGCGTGCCGTGCCGGTCTCGAAGCCTAGGTCGACGAACGCATTCCATGCGTGGACCGCCGCCGCCATGTCGCGCAGCAGCAGGGACCGGTCGGCCTTCGCCTTCGCGATGGTGTAGGCCTCGAAGGCCTCCTGTGCGCGCTCGTCCCGGGTCGGTTTGGGATCAACCTTCGGCATCGTGCTACTCCGCCGCCAGGAGGGCGGGCGCGGGCGCCGGCTGGTAGAGGTTCACAAAGTCGGGCCGGGGCGTGCGCTGGAAGGCCTCGCCATAGGGCGGGAAGCTGCAGGCGCGGACGAGGTCGTAGAAGGCCTCGGGCTTCTCGGAGTTGGCACCGACTGGCCAATCGTAATCGGTGCGGGCGGAGCGGGCCGCAGGACGGGTCCGTAGCGTACCGCGCACCGCGAAGATCACGTGCTCGGTGCTGTTCCGGAAGTAGCGCCCGAATCCGATATCGGGCTTGGTCCAGGTCAGCACGGTCTTGTGCTCGAAGCCCCAAGCGGCGAGCAGCCTGGGCGCCAGCAGGATCGTGTTGTTGGTGACCCAGAGGTAGAGGTGCGCGTCGTCCTCGGCCCAGTCCGCCACCGGCATGGCCTGGATCTCGTCGAGCGACATCAGCGCATAGTCGTGGCCGGCCGCGTCCGAGATGTTGTCCTCGGCCCACGGGGGATCGACCACCAGGGTGCGGTGCCGGCCCGCGACGGGCTGCAGGCCGAGTACTCGCGCCTCGTCCTGGGCGCGCAGCAGCTTGGTGTGGGGACCGTTGACCTTGCCGGTGCGGTCCATCTCCTCGAGGAGGGCGCCGAAGCGCGCCGGGTCGGCCTCGGCCGCCCGGCAGATATCGCCGATCTTGTCGACCTGCCGGCCGGAGATCCCGAACCGGGCGCCGATCCGGTCGCGGACCTCGGAAGGTCCGGAAATTTTCCGACCCTTACGGCCGTGGGCCATGCGGTCGCGAGCCTCGGCCCGCTCGCGTTCGAGCAGGGCCTGCCCCATCGCGTGCAGCTCGCTCGGGCGGAACGTCGGGCCGGGCTTCATGCGGCACCTGCAATGTCGAAGAGGTGGGCCTGAGCGAAGACTGAGCCGAAAGCCTCCAATCGGGCGGCGGCGCGCGGGTTGATCCAGAGCACTTCGGTGCGTGCCCGGGCGCCATCGGCCAGCGCGGCACGCTCAACGCGGCGCCAAGAGGACAGCGAGGCCTCGTAGGCTGGCGCCGGGTAGCCAGAGAGGACGACCATGCCTTCCAGGCCATGCACGGTGTCGAGCAGGCGCGCGTGGTCCTCGCTCGTGAGTTCGTGCCGATAGACGTGATACCGGCCCCCCGCGCGCCGCGACTTCTGCGAGCGCGTCTCCGGCAGGTAGGGAGGATCGAGGTAGTGGAGCGCCTCAGGGCCGTCGTGCTGGGCTAAGACCTCGAAAGCATCCCGGCATTCGATCACCACCCCACGCAGACGCTCGATCAGGATCACCAGGGCGTCGGGGAAATTCGCCCAGTCCTGCGCCGGTGTGGTGCCGTTGCGGTTCGCGTTCGCCCGGAATCCGGTGGTGACCGCTCGATTGAAGCCGTCGGAGCCGAAGCCCATGAACGACCGGACGACGAGGCGGCGGGCTTCTTCGACGGGATCGGTAGCGATCTCGTAGGCCTGCTCGAACTCCGCCCGTGCGAACGGCGTCGCGCGCAGATCAGCGATAAGCCGCGGAGCGTCCGCCGAGCGCAGCACGCGGAACAGGTTCACGACGAGGTCGTCGAGGTCGTTATAGATCTCGGCGTGAGACCGGGGCTTGCGCAGAAGCACGCTGCCCGCCCCTCCGAACACCTCAGTGTAGAGACGGTGCGTCGGGAGGTGCTTCAGCACCCATGGGGCGAGCAGCCACTTGCCGCCGTGCCAGCGAAGGAGGGGGCGGGTCGCCTTCATGACACGAGGTCCTGGACGAGCGGCGCGGCCGGCTCGATGCGGAACACCAGGGCAGGGGTCTCCGCGTAGGCCTTGCGGACGAAGCCATCGACCACGGAGGCGTCATCGCCCCAGACGATGCCGTTGAAGGCGTCGGAGCACTTGGCGATGTTGTCCCAGTCCGGCTTGACCTCGGGCCGGACGAGGCCGGCCAGGGCCTCCGCGCGCTTTCGCTTCGAGAAGCTCTTCGGGATAGGGAAATAGGCGTACACGCTCACGCAGAGCGGGCCCGTGATCTTCGGCGCCCCTGCCATGGTCGCGGTCGCTGCCTTGCGCAGCTCGGCCTCGTAGGCGCGGGTCGCAGCGTCGGAGTACTGCTGCGACCGCGGCGCGCGGCCGGGGACGGTCACGACGCGCGAGCGATGCCGGCCCTTCCCGCGCGGGGGACCGGCCAGGCGGATGATGATGGGTTCTGGCACCGCTCGCGCTCCGGCTCAGGCGTCGACAGCGGTGCGGGTCGTGTCGGCCGGCATCTCCGGCGCGGGCGGGGCGTCGCCACCGGCAGCGGTACGACGGCGCCGGCGAGGCTTGCCGCCAGCGGTCTCGGCCTGATCGCCTTCGTTGCCGTCCTCTTCCCCCTCGTCGGGGGTGGGGTCGAGCTCCTTCAGCTTGAGCTCGGTCTCCTGCTGGAAGACGCCGTCCTCGTCGATCGGGAGGTCGGGCTGATCCTTGTCGGCTTTGGCCGCGGCCCGCTCGCCGAAGAAGACCTGGGCGTCTGCGAACACTAGGATGGCGGAGCCGCCACCGTGCTCGGCGAGCCGGGTGATGTCCTCGACCGTACCGGACGCACTCACCTTGAGCTTGATGCCGTCCTTCACGGTCCACTCACCCGTGGTCACGAGCATGTGCTCAAACCCAGCGTGGGCGACCATATCGACGGACCCACGGACCACGTCGCGCGAGATTTTCTCGACCGTCGCGATGGTCCGCTTCTGCTGTGTTTCGGTAAGCTTGGTCCAGGGCTCTTCTAAGCCTCGAAGCACATCGAGGAACTGGTCGCGGATGTCGCCGGACAGGGTCTCGGCTTGCATCTCGACTGTATTTGTGGCTTCCATCGTCTCTCTCCACAGCACGGGCACCTCGCCCGATCTCGATGCCGCCCGGACCCCGCTTGCCTCGCAGGGTTCCGGGCGGTGTTGTTTCGGGGGTTAGGCGACCGGCTTCAGGCGGGGCTCGCCGCGGGAGCGCAGGTCCTGGGACGTGTGGGGGGCTTCGATGGCTCCGCCCTGATCGCGCAGCGAGGAGGCGGCGGCCGAAAGCGTCTCTCGCAGCAGGTACGCCTCGAAAGCCCAGATCTGCCGGACCGCATCGTCGTAGGCGTAGCGCTCGCCGGCGGCCTGGTCGTAGTTCTCGGGAGAGACGCAGGCCGACTTCCCGACAAAGGTGAAGCCGTTCCGCATGGTGATGATGCAGATCGTCAGCACGCCGGAGCGGAAGTACTCGGCCTCGCCGATCTTGGCCTTGATCGCGTCGAGGGTGACGCGCGGGGCCGTCGACTTCTCGACGATCGCGTCGGCCTCGTTGCGGCTCAGCGCCGGATCACCGCTGCTGTCGGCCGAACGTGAGGCGACGGTGTAGGTCGCCTGGAAGATCTCATCGTTGCACGGGTAGAGCTCACCAGTGACCTGCCGGATGATCCACTCGCCCGGCTGAGCGACGACGGCTCCATGGTTCGTCTGAACGACGCACGAGCTGTCCTCGCGGAAAGCCAGCGTGCCGGCGACGATACCCTCGTGGATGAAGGTGTCGCCAGGGATCTCGCCAGCCCGCAGACGGACGGCTTCGACGGTGACGGGCTTCTTCGTGAAAGCGGACACGGGCGGTCTCCAGTGTGAAGCAGGGTGTGAAGGGGGAGCGCTCAGGCGGGCGTCAGACGACGCACCAGTCCTCGGCGAGCATGTCCGTCTGGGATGCGAGCCAGCCCATGAGGATCTCGCCGGTGGCGGTCTTCATGGTGATGCAGGGCAGGACAGTCGCGGAGCCGCCGCTCGCCTCGGCGTATTCGCGGTTGTTGCTCGACCAGAACTGCTCGGCCGAGATGGTGCGCCCCTTCAGCGGGCCGCTCAGGGCGAGCCACATCGACTTGCCGTTCCAGCCGTCCCGGGCGATCCGATTGCCGTCCTTCAGCGCCTCAATGGCCTGGCCGAAGGTGAGCCCCCGGCCGCCGCCCTCGTAGGACTTGCGGTGCTCGGCCGGGCGGATCGCGGAATAGCCATCGTCGAAGGCGGCGCGCGGCGAGAACGAGAGGTAGCCGTCCGGATGCGCCTCGTCGGGCGCGTACCGGACCAGCATGCTGCCGGCCTGGGGCGTACCGCGCGCGGTGATGTCCGCCGGGACCTTGACCGGGATGTTGGCCCCGCCATCGTCGACGACCGCGATCAGACCGCGCTCGTCGTTCGGGTCGAGATCGAGCCGGACGAGCGGGTACGCCTCGACCTGCTTGTGGCTGACGTGCGTGGGCGTGAAGGGGCGCGCCTTGCTGTCCGCGAACGCCAGCGCCTGCTCTGTCCCATCGACCATGGTGTGCTCCTGGAGGTGGAGCCGAGCGGCACCGCGCCGCCCGGCGAGGGCGGGTCAGACCGCGGATGCGCCTGCGGTCTCGACCTCGACGGCCGCGATCGGGGCTTCGATGACCTGGATCGAGCGCGTCGAGTGGACGTAGAAGCTCTGCTCAGCGCCCGGCTGCACGTCGGTCGTGGTCGTCGAGGCGGTGTCGAACGTCGTGACGCGGCCGACGTAGCTTGCGCCCTCGGGCACCTTCACGGTCACTTGGGTGGTCATGGTGGTTCTCTCCGGTTTCACGCCTTAGGGGGCGAGCAGGGGTCAGCCGACGCGGCGGTTGATGCGCGCGAGGGCTTCGTCGATGCGGCGGGCAGGGCTGCGAAGGGCGCCGATGCGCCGGTGCAGGTGGTCGACCATGCACTCGGGAGCATGGTCCTTTGCGGAGGTGCCCTCGGGACGAGGCTCGGGCCCGCACAGGATGCTGGCGATCCGCTCGGCTTCTTCGGCGAGAGCGCACATTTCGCTGTGCTGATGCTCCAGGCTTTTGACGGCCTCGGAGATCGTGTTCGGCGGCAATTCGGCAGATTGCGGACCACTCATGCTCTTGTTGGCGTAGGCGGATTCCATGGGTCACTTCTCCTCGTGGGCCGCCTGCCACAGCGGCAGGTCGGTCAGATCCACCGGCACCCGCGGCGCACGCGATCGAGCATGCGCAGGGGCCAGTGCCGGTACGGTCGGACGTCCTGGACGGCGCGGAGCTGCTGCTTGAGCGACCGCCGATCCTGGTGTTCGCGCAGGAGGCGCCGCAGCGCCCGAAAGAGCCGCATGGAGTTCCTCCCGAAGAGCGTTGTTGCCGGCCTCGACCTTGTCGGCCCGGGCCTCGATCGTTGCGCAGACGCGGGCGTAGAGCGTCGCGATGTTGAGGGCGTCGTGCAGGCCGACCGTGACGTCCGGCGCCCGTCCGAGAACCTTGCGGACCCAGGTCGCCGAGCGTCCGAGTGGCGCGCCGACGAGCCCGTAGGCCCGCATCCGTGATCCAGCGCTGCGCTCCCGTTCGGCCACCAGGGCGGCCAGCGGCGAGCGTGCGCGTTCGAGTGCCTGTTCGGCCGTGATCATCACGCGACCGTCTCCCGACTTTGACCGCATTCGGTCAGCCCTCCGTGCTTCAAGAAGATCGAAGCAACGGAGGCTGATGGGTGCGGGGAGGTGGACCAGAGACGCAGTACAGACGCGGGATCGACAGCTTGGCGGCGTCGACGATCACGCGAGCAGAAGGGGCGACCGCCGGCGGTGCCGAGCGGTCGCGAGTTGGCGGCGTGGGAGGAGTCCGCCGCGGTAAGGGGAGGGGATGCGCTGCCCTGGCGCCGGGGAAGGCCGGGCCGGGCGGCGCACTCACGCACCGGAGCAGCAAGAGCTCGACGGGCGCGATCTCGGAAAGGGACGTCGGGCCCGCGTGTCGAAACGAGGGGGGCAGTCGCGAGTCCGACGATCGGCCGGTTCAGCCCGGCGCGATGGGAAAGGGGGAGGGCGGCGCTCACGACGCCACCCGTGCCGCGACGAGGCAGACCGCCCCGCAGGCGAGGATCAGTCCGCAGAACGCCGCGACGTCGCGCGATTCCGGGCCGCCCGAGCCGCGCCCGCCCGCGAGCGTCGCCACGAGCGCCGCATCGAAGGCGCACAGGATCGCCAGGAGGCAGAAGAGGGCGGGGACCGGCGCCATGTCAGCGCGCCCCGCAGAGCGCAGACGCGGACGGGATGCACGCCGAGATGGCATGTCCCGTCCGGTCCGCTACCTTGGTCAGTGCCAACCGAACCAAGGAGCCAAGAATGTCATCAGGAACCGATCGCAGCGCAGTGCAGGCAGATGCACCGCATCGCTCCGTCGCCACGGAGGTGATCCTGCGCAACCTATTCCAGGCGCTAGAAAAGCGGCACGCTGGTCTTACGGAAGAAGTAGTCGCAGCGGTGAATGCCGAACTTGCAACTCTGGAACCCTCGAACACAGGCGAGGAAGAGTTCATCGAGGTGATGAAATCCGCCGCGCAATCAGTTCTAGGAAAGCCGCTCATCTAAGACACCACCAAAGTGTCGTCACGACCTGCGGCCTGTTCCGGCGCGATCCGAGTATCACCGACGCAGCTGGACAACCGCAGGTCGTTGGAGACCTCGTTGGCGAAGCACTCCAGACTTTGCCGACGAGCCCCAGCCGCAGCGATCCGCGCGTCGATCCGCCGGTCGAGCCAGCGCGTCAGGGGAGCGAGGAGCCGGCGCATCACGCGGCGCTCGCTTCGGACGGCACGACCGTCTTCGCGGGACGCGGGACGTCAATTGGCCAGTCGGCCTGGTCCGGCCAATGATCGGAGAACCATTGCAGACCGTTGTGGATGCGCTCGGAGCCCATGTCGGCACCGTCGCGCAAGCGCAGAATGGCGTTGCCCGAACCGTAGACGATAGTGGACACGCGCGCTTCGGACCGCCCCACGAGGTTCGCGTAGGCTTCCGAAACAGTGAGGAGCTGGTCTCGAAGTCTCATGGGAGGGGACGATGCGCTAAGTTTATCGCGTGGTCAACGATAAACCTATCGCTCCGTATCCACAGCTTTGCGCGATAGATTTCGCGCATGGCATCAGACGACGATCAGGCGGTCCTTACGCGCATTCAAAGTCGGATCGACTCGCTTGGTTTGAGTGAGCGCGGCGCGGCAGAAGCTGCAGGTCTCAGCGCCTCAGCCATCAGAAACATCCGGGAGGGCAAGTCGCAGTCGCCTCGGCTCGACACCATGCGCAAGTTGGCACCAATCCTGAAGGTATCGCCAGAGTGGCTCGCATTCGGCGTCGATGAGGATATCGCCAAGGCGCAGGAAGCAACCGCAGCCTTGGCGCACGATCCATCACTCAAGGTTATAGGCGAGGTGGCGGCTGGTCGTTGGCTTGAAGCCGACGACCATGTCGACGTGCCGGAGTTCGACCCGGTGCCTGTCCGTCCCGATGAGCGCTGGCGCGCAGAGGATCAGTTTGGGCTGGTCGTTCGCGGCTCATCCCTGAACCGCGTCGCGATCGACGGCGACATCCTTGCGTGCGTCGATGCCATCGCCGCCCGTTACAGGCCCGCCGAAGACGATCTGGTCATCGTGGAGATGCGTCGAAATTCCGGCCTGCTGCGGCAGCGTACAGCCAAGCGCTACATGAAACAGGGTAACCACGTGGAGCTATGGCCTGATTCGGATGATCCGCGCTGGCAGAAGCCGATCATCATCCCGCAGGGACCGACTGCCCTCGAATCCATGATTGAGGACGAGGACGGGAGGATCGAGGTGTCGATTATCGCGCTCGTCACCTGGGTACACCGACCCATTCAGCGAAGACGACGCCCGTGAATGGTTCGCCTCTGGCACGAGCAATTATGATTTAACAAGGGAAGCATCACTGAATGTCGCTAAAGGGGTATAAAAAATGGCTTTAGTCGAGGGCGCCAAATTTACTGAGGGCACAGTAGCCGTTGATGGCAATCAGTATCACAAATGCGAATTTACTGATTGCTACATTGAGTACTCAGGCGGCCCAATGCCATCATTCAGACAATGTCACTTTACTAGATGTTCTCTTGGGTTGGCTGGTCCTGCTGCCGCGACCATGCAGTACTTGAGGGCTATTTATCACGGCTTCGGAAGCTGGGGTCAAGGTAGCTTTGATCTCATGGTGGAGCAAATCAAATCGGAGAAACCTAGCAACGTTAGCTCCCCTAAAGTCGATATTGGCAACACCGGCCGTGTCTAAATCCGCCAGATCTTCCTCGCCCTTGGATATCACGCATGAAGCCCCACCGGCTTCAGAGAATGAGGTCTCTTCCGGCCGCCTTGGAATCCGAGTCCTGCAAAGCAGGCCAGATAGTATCAAGACACATATAATCGAAGATAAAGATTTAGAAAAAATAGTCGGTCTAGCCTCTCCAGTAACATTGGGCGTATCCACAACTTCGGCTGGAGCATTTTTAGGACTACTTCCATCAGTAGCCTCATTAATCAAGTCTCTCTATCAGCCAAAACAGATCGACGGCCCTGATGTAGTATTGTCTATCATAGCTTTTGTTTGCTTATCAATTTCAATAACAACAGGCATATTTGCTGCTCGCGCAATCGGAAAGGCAAAGAAGGATATCAATGAAATTAGAGGCCGACCGATGCAATAGGGCGTTTAGATAAGCGAGCAACCATCACCAACGGCTAGAAAGGGAGCGCATCCACAACGCCCACTGGCACCCGCCCGTATGTAGCGATCGTTACGGCCTCACCCTCATCGAACTCGCCGACTCCTGTCCGATAGAATGCCGCGGCGCCCACTGCGTGGCCGCCATTCACGCGCCCCTCCGCCATCTTGCGTGCCTCGTCCGCGTTCTTGCAGGTCCAGAACCGCCCCTGGATGAGCTTGCCCAGGCGGTCGGTGATGAACGCCTGCACGCCGTAGAGATCCCTGCCTGCCATCGTCTGCTCCAAGCCATGTTGGGTGATGCTCGGTCAGGAAATAGAACATATCAAGAACGATCTTCTGCCTCTGTCTGCGCCAAATGCGAGATATTTAGCGCAATGGGATTGACGCGATAAAATTAGCGCGCATACTCCCGCCATCGCCCCACCGCGATGGAGCCGCCCCGGTGACCACCCTCCCGAACATCCCCCTCTCTCGCTCGGCGCTCCTCGGCGTCCTGACGACGATCCAGAACGGCCCGACCTTCGCGCACCAGGACATCATGTCGATCGCCGGCATGTGCTCCCACGCCGAGCTGGCCGATCATGTCCTGGCGTCGTTCCAGCGGCTCGGCACGGCGGAGAAGGTCTTCGCGCTTGAGGCGCTCCAGGCCCGGGTCGCCCCGGCGCCGGCATACATGGTCCCGCAGCCGTGCCAGCAGCAGCAGGCCCAGGCCTACGATCCGCTCTGCCCCGTGATGGATGCGGCCTACTTCGAGCGCATGGCGGTCAAGATGGCCGACCCGGCCTGGCCGAACATCGAGCCGATACTCGCCGAGGGCGAGGCCGCCGCTAAAAACGCGGCCGCCCGGTATGTCGCCACCCAGAAAGAGACCGCCGAACGCCTCGCGATCAAGGGTCAGCTCGCGCTTTCCGGCCGCTACGGGCGGGCCGCCTGATGGCCGCACGCACCGTCGCCGACACCGGCATCCGCGCCGAGCTCGTCCCCGCCGCGGGCCGTCCGATCGACCGCGCCTTCCGCGAGATCGACGCCCTCGGCGGCTGGTTCGATCCAAAGGACCGCGAGGCCGCCGCCCGCAACAACCTGCTCGAACAGGTCCTCGCCATCCTGGAGCGCCACGGCGCCGTGGACCCGACCCTGGCGCGTCCCGCCCAGGACCTCCGCGACGCCGCCTGAGCGTCGCCCTCCCGCCTTCACCCCCGAGCGCACCGCGCTCCAACACGAGAGCACCATGTCGAACACCCGAGTCATCGAAGCTGACCTTGGCGCCTTCCTTGGTGCCCTGGCCGCGAGCCGTATCGGTGGTGGCGAGAAGCCGAGCCCGAAGCGGCCCGTGGCGCAAGACATCGCTGCTCTGAAGGCGGCCGCCGCACGGTACGCTCTGACGGACCCCTTCAAACCCGGCGATCTCGTCACCCCGCGCGCGGACAGCCCGCTCGCTAACGCCGGCCGCCCGTTCATCGTGCTGGAGGCGCCGGAGTACCCGAGCCGCGAGTTCGTCGCGACGGACCCGAAGCACGTCGACAGCGAGCGCTACGGCGCCAAGCTCGACATCCGCGTCGCCTCCGTCTGCGGGTGCGACCACGGCGAGATCCGGCCCTACTGGGAAGAGAGCTGGATGTTCGAGCCGTTCGTCGAGCCGGTCGCGGAGAGCGCCGCCGCCTGAGCCGCCCACCGGGCCGCTCACGCCGGGCGGCCCGGCCCATCTCTCCCATCCCTGCGAGCCCAACCGTGTCGGACGCTCAACTCGCCTGCCTGCTCCCCGCCTGCGCCGCCCTCGGCGTCGCCGCGATCTTCGCCGCCGCCGATCTCATCGAACGCGCGGTCGGCGGCCTCGCCACCCCGGCTGAGATCGACGAGGCGCTGCACGCCATCGCCGGCCACGCGCTGCGCATCGCCTTCCTGGT
Organism: Methylobacterium sp. FW306-05-D; assembly: GCF_058782155.1. Classification (NCBI taxonomy): domain Bacteria; kingdom Pseudomonadati; phylum Pseudomonadota; class Alphaproteobacteria; order Hyphomicrobiales; family Methylobacteriaceae; genus Methylobacterium; species Methylobacterium sp. FW306-05-D. The sequence goes on along the minus strand of NZ_JBYSXL010000002.1, from coordinate 96,711 downwards.
GCCGGCGCTCTCCACCGGCGCTCTGGCCCTGGCCCTCGGCCTCGCCCGGAGGGTCCGGCCATGAAGACCCGTCGCCAGCGCATCGGCGAGTGGCTCGAGGAAAAGGCCCGGCGCGTCCAGGCGCATCTTGCCGGTCAGATTATCTGCGCGCGCTGCGGCGCGACGGCCGGGACCTACAACACCGCCTGCACCGCGCGCCTCGACGATCCCTGTCCCGGATTCCGGACCGTCGAGGCGGCCGACGCGATGGTCCGCGCCTCGTTCCCGATGCCGAGCCGGGGGCAGGCATGAAGCCCGCCGCTTTCCGCGCCCGCCTCCTGGCCGCCGGCCTCGCCGGCCCGTTCCGGGTCCGCTCCGCGTCCGAGCCGATCGTCGTCGATCGCGACGACCATCCGGTCTCGATGCCGCTCCCGACGCTGAGTCCGGCGGACCGGCTCTGGCTCGCCGAGAAGATGGCCGCCGATCTCAACGAGCGCGCCCGCTTCGCCTCTCCCCTTCCTCAAGCCGCCGAGTGACCGCCGTCATGAAGATCATTGAACTGCAGGCCGAGAACGTGAAGCGGCTCCGCGCCGTCACGATCATGCCCGAGGGCAACATCGTCGAGATCAGCGGCCGGAATGGCCAGGGCAAGAGCAGCGTGCTCGATGCCATCTGGTGGGCGCTGTCCGGGACCTCGAACATCCAGGCCAAGCCGATCCGGAAGGGTCAGGAAGAGGCGCGCATCAGCGTCGACCTCGGCGAGTTGAAGGTGATCCGCACTTTCAGCCAGCGCGAGGACGGCAGCTACACCACGAAAGTCTACGTCGAGAACGGGGAGGGCGCCCGGTATCAGTCCCCGCAGAAGATGCTCGACGGCCTCCTCGGCGCGCTGACGTTCGACCCGCTCGCCTTCACCCGCATGGACGGCAAGGCCCAGCTCGAAACCCTGAAGCGCTTCGTGCCCGGCGTCGACTTCGCCGCGATCGAGAAGGCCAGCAAGGCCGATTTCGACCGGCGCACCGAGGTGAACCGGACGATCCGCAGCCTGCGCTCGCAGGCCGTCAGCATCGAGGTCCCGGCCGACACCCCGGCCGAGCGCATCGATGACGCGGCCCTGGTGGCGAAGATCCAGGAGGCCGGCGAGCACAACACGCTGGTCGAGCGGCGCCGGGCGAACCGCGAGACCTTCATCGCGGAGACCGAGCGGCTGGAGGATCGCGGCATCGAGCTCGCGAAGCAGGCGCAGGCCCTCCTCGACGAGGTCCGCGAGATCCAGGCCAGCGCCGCCAGCAAGCGCCAGCAGCTCGCCGACGCCGAACCGCTCCCCGAGCCCATCGAGACCCACGAACTCCGCCAGCGCATAGCCGACGCGGGCCGGATCAACGCCGCCGTCGCCCAGCGCGAGCAGCGCGACCGGATCGAGGCGCAGGTGAAGGAAGCCGAGGCCGAGGCGGCCGCGCTCACCAAAGCGATCGAGGACCGCGCCGCCGAGAAGCGCGCTGCCATCGCCAAGGCCGAGCTGCCCGTGCCCGGTATCGGGTTCGGCGACGACGAGATCCTGCTCAACGAGGTCCCGTTCGACCAGGCGTCGAGCGCCGAGCAGCTGCGCACGTCCGTCGCCATCGCCATCGCGGCCAACCCGAAGCTCCGGGTGATCCGCGTCCAGGACGGCTCGCTCCTCGACGAGGAGGCCATGCGCATCCTCGCCGAGATGGCGCAGGCCGCCGACTACCAGGTGTGGATCGAGGTCGTTCAGTCCGGCCGATCCGCCGCCATCGTCATCGAGGACGGCGCCGTCGCCGGCTCGATGGTCGTCGCTACCGAAGCAGCGGAGTGAACGCCATGCAGATCCTCGACCACGAAGAGGGGCGCGTCGCGGCGCCCGGCCTCTACCACATGCCGGCGAAGGTCTATCACGCCGATCCGGCCCCCGAGCCGTCGCTGTCCTCGTCGATCGCGAAGGTGCTCATCAACCAGAGCCAGGAGCACGCCTGGGCCGAGCACCCGCGTCTGGGCAAGGCGCCCGACGCCGATCGCGATCCGACCCGGCCGATGGAGATCGGCACCGCGGCCCACAAGCTGATCCTGGGGCACGGCGCCGACCTCGTGATCATTGACGCGGCGGACTACAAGGGTGGGGCCGCGAAGACCGCCCGGGCCGCAGCCTACGCCGCCGGCGACGCGCCGATCCTGCTCCCGGACTGCGAGAAGGCCGAGACGCTCGCCGAGCAGGTCAAGATCCGGCTCGCCCGCATCCCCGGCTGCGAGGGCTTCCAGTCTGCACCGGCCGAGGTCGTCGCCATCGCCCGCGACGTGTCCGGCGCCTGGCTCCGCATCATGATGGACCGCGTCGAGATCCACGACGACCACGCGATCATCTGGGACGTGAAGACGGGCGACACGTCCGCCGCGCCCCAGACGCTCGGCCGCCGCGTCGAGCAGATGGGTATGGAGGTCCAGGGGGCGTTCTACACCCACGTCCTGGGGCTGCTGTTCCCGCACCTGCAGGGCCGGATCGCGTTCCGCTGGATCTTCATCGAGAACGACGCGCCCCACGGGGTGTGCGTCGCCGAGGCCGATGCCGCCGGCCTGCACGTCGGTGCCCACAAGGTCGTGCTCGCGCTCACCCGCTGGAACAAGGCGCTGAAGAGTGGGGTCTGGGCCGGCTACCCGACGCAGATCGTCCGCGTCGAGTACCCGGAGTGGGCCCAGAAGAAGTGGCTGGAGCGCGAGGAGCTCGAACTCGCGCAGGAGGTCCAGAACTTCGACCTCAACAGCAGCCCGTGGCGTCCTCTGGATTGGGGGAATGCAGCGTGAGCTTCTCCTTCGTCCCAGCCGTTCGCGAGCAGGTCTCGCTCCTCATCGGCCTCGCCGGCGCCAGCGGCAGCGGCAAGACCAAGAGCGCGCTGCGCCTCGCCGAGGGGATTTCCCCGGCCGGGCGGATCGCCTTCATCGACAGCGAGGCCCGGCGCGGGCTTCACTACGCCGACAGCCACCGGTTCCAGCATGCCGACATGCGGCCCCCCTTCGGGCCGGATCGCTGGATCAATGGCATTCGGGCTGCGGAGGCGACCGGCGCCGAAGTCGTGATCCTCGACAGCTTCAGCCACGAATACGACGGCGAGGGCGGAATCGTCGACTGGGCCGACCGTCTGGCCGAGGGCACCCCGAAGCCCGGCATCGAGCATCCCCGCAAGAAGGGCGACCACCAGGACTGGTGGAAGGATTGGGCCGAGAAGCCGGTCGACAGCCCGGGCAACTGGAAGGCCCCGAAGATCGCCCACAAGCGGATGATGAACGCGATCCTGCAGTGCCGGGCGACGCTGATCTTCTGCCTGCGCGCCGACGAGAAGATCAGGATCGCGAAGGACGCCCGCGGCAAGACCGTGGTCGAGCAGCTTGGATGGATGCCGATCTGCGAGAAGCGGTTCATGTACGACATGACGGCGAGCTTCACGCTGTCACCGGACTCGCCCGGCATCCCTCGGTTCGATCTGCCGCACAAGCTCCAGCAGCAGCACCGGTCCTTTTTCCCCGAGGGTCGCGCGATCGACGAGGATTGCGGGCGACGGCTCGCCGCGTGGGCAAAGGGTGGCGCTGCCCCGCAGAAGACAGCGCCGAAGGATCAGGACAGGCCCGAGGAGAAGCGTCTCCCAGTTCCCGGCGGCGACGCTCCGAGGCCGGGGTCCAGCCGTGACCGCCTGTTCACCGCCGCCCGGGCCGAGGCGGCGAAGGGCAGCCAGGCGCTTCGCACCTTCCGGCAGAGCCTCGCCAGTGCGGCCGATCAGGCCCTGAACGAGATCACCGCCGAACTCGACCGCTCCGCGGCCGTCGCGGACGACCGGGACGACGACTTCCCCGGCTTCGCGCCGCTCAACGCGGACTCGCGCGGCGACGGCGAGCCCGGCCAGCACAGCGAGGCCGCGTGATGTGCAACGCCTGCGCCTTCCAATGCTGCGCCTCGGACGAGTTCGAGCGCTGCGGCTGCGACCATTGCCACGAGCCGGATTGCTGGGACGAGCCCGAGGACCTCGACGGGACCGACGAGGCAGGCATCCCGGACGACGAGGAATACCGGCTCGCCGCCTGTCCCTGCGCTCCGGCGCCCGCCCGCTTCCGCTGTGAGGAGATCCGCCCGTGCTGACCAAGCTCCGGCCCATCCGGGCCCTTAACTTCCCGGACACGACACCTGGCGGCGAGACCGAGGCGATGCCTCGCTTGGCGATGATGTCGCCGACCGATCTCCTGATCGACGAGTCCTACCAGCGTGATCTCTCGCAGCGCTCCATGCGCCTCATCCGCAGGATCGTTGCGGAATGGTCCTGGCGCGCCTTCAAGCCGCCGGTGGTGGTGACCACCGACGCTGGCTGCCACGTCATCGATGGGCAGCACACGGCGATCGCGGCGGCGACCCATCCCGATGTTACCGAGATCCCCGTGCTGATCGTTCAAGCGGACGATCAGCAGAGCCGCGCCGACTCGTTCGTGAGGCACAACCGCGATCGCCTCACGGTCACCGGCATGCAGCTGCACCACGCACTCGTGGCTGCCGGCGACGAGAACGCCGTGACCATCCAGCAGGTCTGCGACCGGGCCGGAGCCCGGGTGCTGCGCTTCGCCCCGGGAAACGACCGCTGGCAGATCGGAGACACGATGGCGATCGAGGTCCTGCGCTCGCTCGTCCATCGCCGGCACGCGAAAGGTGCCCGGGAGGTCCTGCAGGTCTGCGTGGATGGGCGCATGGCACCCGTCTCGGCCGCGGCGCTGAAAGCCGTCGAGCACATCCTCTACGCCCCCGAGTTCGCTGGCCAAGTCCACCCCGACGATGTCGCCACGACCATCCGCGAGCTCGGCGCGCGCGCAGATCGAGAGGCCGCGCTCTTCGCCGCTCAGTTCGGCGTCCAGCGCTGGCGTGCCCTCGCAACCATCCTGTTCCGCAACACCAAGAAGGGTCGGTCCAATGGACGTCGCGCGGCGGCTTGAGGTGGTCGAGCAGGAGAACTTGCTCCTGCGCGAACGGGTGTCGGCTCTGGAAAGCATCCTGATGGAGTGCGTGCAGCCGCCCATCGAATGGGGTCTGACGGGGCAGGAGGCCCGCGTCTTCGGCGTGTTGGTGAACCGCGAGCTCGCGACCAAGGACGCGATCATGGCTGCGCTCTATGCCGATCGGGTCACCGCGGAGGAGGAGGCCGAACCGAAGATCGTCGACGTGTTCGTCTGCAAGATCCGGAAGAAGCTCAAGCCGTTCAAGGTCGGCATCACGACCGTCTGGGGGCAGGGCTACGCGCTCGATGCCGACACCAGGGCTCTCTACCGGCGTTCTACCACGAGGGCCGCCTGATGGCCGCCCCCATCTGCCCGGCCTGCGGGACCGCCGCGCGTCTCACCGACGGCGCCGAGATCTACCCGCACCGGCCCGACCTCGAGGCCCTCGCCGAGCGTGGCGAGCGCCCGACCCAAGCGACGACCGAGGCCGCGTGATGCCGCCCGAGCTTGACCTCTTCGGCTTCGAGCGGCCGGTCCTCTCGAAGCTCGAGCGCAAGCGCCAGGCGCGCCGGGCAACCGAACGTCCCCGTGGCCACGCCGCCCGGCCCAACACCGGGCTCGAGGGCGAAACCTGCGGATCCTGCCGGCACCTGGTTCGACGGCAGATGTCGAAGACCTACCCGAAGTGCGGCCTCAATCGGGCCGGCTGGACCCACGGGCCCGCCACGGACGTCCGCGTCCGCGACCCCGCCTGCAGCAAATGGGAGAAGCCCGAGTGAAGACGCTGCCCGCAATCTCCATCCGCCAGCCCTGGGCGCACCTGATCCTCACCGAGGGGAAGGACATCGAGAACAGGTCTTGGCCGACCCGCTTCCGAGGACCGGTGCTCATCCATGCCGGCAAGGGAATGACCCGCTCCGAATGGGATGACGCCATGGACTTCGTCGACAGCGCCTTCCCGCTCGACGCGGAGATGCGGCTTCGTCGGAGGGCCCGTGCACATAACGATGCGCCCCGCGGCGGTATCGTCGGCGTGGCCGAGATTGTCGATTGCGTGAGCGCCAGCTCCTCGCCGTGGTTCTTCGGCCCCTACGGCTTCGTGCTCCGCAATGCGCGACCTCTCAAGTTCAGCCCGCTTCGAGGGCAGCTCGGGTTCTTCAACGTGCCGGGAGACGCCCTCGACATCGGAGCTGCGGCATGACCGCCCCGTCCCTGCTCCTCGCCGCCCGCAAGGCGCCCGACCGGCGCGAGCGCATCCTCCGCATGGCCGAGACTATGCGCGAGCGGATCAACGGCCTGTCCGAGGGCTGCACCGTCGAGGACCTCCAGGCGGCCGGCTTCACCGAGGCCGAGGCCTACGCCTACCGCGACGACGCGATCGGCGTCCTGGGCGGCCGACCCTCGCCGCTGCGCACCATCCCCATCGGCCGCCTCAAGGGCATCGCCATGGTGAAGACCGCCCGCGCCATCCGCCGCAGCATCGAAGGAGCCTCCGCGTGAAACAGACCCAAGCAAAGGGAGACCGCCTGATTCCGGCCGAGATGACGGCCGCCACGCAGGAGCGGATCGCTTTCAACCTCTGCGACGAGTTCGGGTCCGACTTCGTGGCGGCCAACCAGCGGTTCGCGAAGGCCGTCTATGCCGAGGTTTACTCCGCGGGGCGGCCCACCGGGACCGAGGCGGGGCGGGGCGTGGGTGCGGAGGCTGAACTGGCCGCATCCGTGGCCGAGACGGTGAAGGAAACCGGCGGCTGGTGGAAGTCGTGCACCGGCTGTCACGAGACGAACGAAGGTCACGAGACCGGCCACTACTCCTACAGCAGGATCTTCCGGTGCCATGTCGGCTCGGGGTGCAGCGAGTGCGGCGGCCTCGGCGTCCGGTGGGAGCACGACACCGAAGCTGACTTCGCCGCGATGGCCGCTGAATTCGCCACCACGCCGCCAGTCTCGCCCTCGCCCGACAGCACGACGAGACTCCGCGTCACCTACAAGGAGTTGATCGAGGCGGCTGACGACATGCTCAACAGCCTGCCGCCGCATTGGCACGATGACGCCACGGTTCGGCTGATGGACGCGCGAGACGATGCCCGTGAGGCGATCCAGGCCGCAGAGCAAGACGACCTGTACGCCCTGGACGAGCCCACGCCCGACAGCACGGGGCCTGCGGACACGGATGCCGTGGGTGCGCTGATCACGCTTGTCGATGAGCTTTGCGCGTCGCTGGACAACGGAGCGGAAGACATCGGCGGCGACCGGAAGCCGATGGTCATCATCGGCGAGATCGGTCCCGCGCTGATGGCGGCCAAGAGGTCCCGAAGCCGGACCTCGCCCGACAGCGCGGGGCAGGGGGACGCTCAGACCCAGGAGGGCGGACGTTAACATCCTCCCCGACTGCTAAGCCGAGGATTTTCAGAGATCACAAGATCTCCTCCAGTTGACGCTTCAAAGGGCAGCCTATGCAAACCCTCCACGTCCAGCAACGGTGTGCTCCACCGCCGTTTGATATTGACCGAAGCATTGATGTCGGCGTGGTCAGCATGACCACAGGAGACGCAGACGAAGCGCGCTTGGCTTTCGCGGCTTCTTGCATCAACGACGCCGCACGCGGCACAGGTTTGGCTCGTAAAGCGAGCCGGCACAGTGACGACTTGCCCGCCACGTTCCTCCATCTTGTACGTGAGAATGGCAGCAAACTGGTACCATCCCGCGCTCAGGATGGCTCGGTTCAGACCAGCCTTCTGACGAACCTTCTTGCCCGGCTCCTCAACTGTGCCTCGCGCAGTGCTCGTCATAGCCCGCGTGTTGAGATCTTCGAGAACGGCAACACCAAAGTGCCTTGCAATATCAATGGCGGCACGATGGTGGAACTCGCGCCGGATGCGAGCTTGGCGAGCCTGAAGGCGGGCGACGCGGGCCAATGCTCGGCGGCGGCGATTAGACCCTCGCTTGCGTCGGGCGACGACCCTCTGAGCCCTACGCTTACGGATTTCGATCCGCTCCAAGCTTTCGGGCATACTCATGACCTCACCCGAGGAAAGGGCGAGGGTTGTCGCTACGCCGCGGTCGATGCCGACAACGTCCATGCACGGCGCAGGAGCTTCGTGGGCAATCTCGCATGCGAAGGAGATGTGCCAGCCGAGCGGGTCGAGGGATATTGCGGCGTTTCTAACCACGCCTCGGATAGGACGGCTATCACGGTATTTGACCCAACCGATTTTTGGCAGACGAACCGCCGACCAGTCTGCATTGAGCCGCCTCGTTGCGATCTCGCGACCAGGGAAGCGAAACGTATCGTCCACACCACGGCGGCGTGGGCGGGGGAAGGCAGATCGGCCAGCGAAGAAATTCTGGAAGGCTCTATCCAGATCGCGCATCGCCTGCTGCTGACAAGATACGTATACTGCACGCACCCAGTCGAACTCAGCACGCAGCTTTGTCAGTTCCGCAGCCTGACTGACGTAGCCAAGTCGGTGTCTCCGGCCCCAAGTCTCTCTCTGTTCGAGGGAGAGATTATAGACGAGACGGCATACGCCAGCGAACTGCCGGAACAGGTCTTCCTGCTCGGGCATCGGTTCCAGCTTGTAGCGGAAGCCGCGCGAAATCATGCCGCTACGCTACCACAGATCGCCAACCTCACCAATCAAGAGGTCACCGCTCGCCGCGTCACCGAGGTCTCGCCCCTGCCCCTGCGGATCGTTCGGAGGGAGGTCGGTAGCCATGGTCTGTCAGAATTGCGACGGCCACGGGACCGTAGTGCTCGACCGATCTTGGTTTATCGCTGACGGATACAGGCTGAGCGCATGCCCGATCTGCGAAGGGTCCGGCATCAATCCAACCGGCTTCAAAGAGGCTGGTCAAGGCTGGCTTTCACAACAGCGTCTGAAGCGCGAGCGAATGAAGGAGTGGGGCGGAAGCGCGCCTAAGATGAGCATGGAGGCAGCCAATGTCTGACCCCACACCCCCGGCCGTCTCGGAGGCGATGCGCGAGGCGGTGGCGCGCGGACTGCTCATCGCTCGGGAAATGATCGCGGAAAAGTATGGCGTATGGTCTCCCGAGCGCGGTCACATCTTCTCTGGCCGTGAAGTTGATGCGGTTCAGGCTATCGACGCAGCGGTCGACCTCGTCTCGGAGATCGCCCGCCGCACGGGAGAGCGGGACGCGGCGGCCTGTCCAGGCCAACGCTGCACGACGGCCAAGGAACGTGAGCGCAAACACCTGCAACACGTCGAGCGTCTTCAAACAGCCCTCAGGGCCTCAGACGCCGCCCTGTCTCGCCTGCAAGCCGACCGGCTCCTCGACGCCGTCGAGCACAACGGCATGCCGGAGATGCGCCATGGGTGAGCGCCTCCGCCGGCACACCGCCGATCACGATGACCACTGCACGCTCACCTTCCAGGGCGTGAACTGGCGCATCCGGCAGATGCGAGGGCTCGCCCGCATCGCGATCGAGGCGCTCGCCCCGGACGCAGGTTGGGCGCTGCTCGACCTCTCGCGCGCCGACCTCGACGCCTACACCGACCGGGCCGCGGACTGGCTGCGCCCTGACCTCAATATCAGCAACGCCGAGGTGCTCCCGTGACCCGCTCCGCCCCGACGCCCCTATCCTACCGACCGGACGTCGCCGCCAGCGTACTCGGTGTGAGCCGGGCCAAGCTCTACAAGATGATCGCTGCCGGCGACCTGAAATCCTACAAGCTCGGCACGGCCACCCTGATCCGTCATGAGGACTTGGCCAAGCTGCTCGACGAGGCCGAGCCGTCGCCGAGCACGAAAGCCGCCCAGACGTCCATGAGGTGACGTCGCTTCGCCAGGGCGTCACCCCGTCGATAGGCGCGCTCGGTCTCGTCGCCCACGAGATGGGCCAGCGCCGCCTCGGCGAGGTCGCCCGCGAAGTCGGTCTGCTCGTCCACCCAGTCGCGGAAGGTCGAGCGGAATCCGTGCGTGGTGATGTCGGGCTGCCTGGCGCGACGCAGCAACATGGCGAAGACCATGTCGCTCATCTTGCCGCCGCGCTGGGCCGGGAAGACGAGCGGATTATCACGCCCCTCGTCGCGTGCGCGCGTCAGGATGGCGATCGCCTCGGCCTGGAGCGGCACCCGGTGCTCCCGTCCGGCCTTCATCCGCTCGGCCGGCACGGTCCAGAGCGCTCCGGCTAGATCAATCTCTTCCCAGACCATGCCCCGGACCTCGCCGGAGCGTGCCGCCGTCAAAATGATGAACCGTAGCGCGAGCGCAGCCGGCGCATGCCGCCGGACCAGGTCGCCGTAGAACTCGGGCAGATCAGCATAGGGCAGGGCGGCATGGTGCCCGCGGCTCAGTTTCGCCGAGCGCGGCAGCAGCACGTCGAGATGGCCCCGCCACCGCGCCGGGTTCTCCGCGGTGCGATGCCCCCCGACCCGGGCCGCGTCGAGGATGCGCTCGATCCGCCCGCGGATTCGTCGGGCCGTCTCGGGCTTCTTGTGCCACATCGGACGCAGCACGCCGAGGACGTGGTCCGTGCCGATCTCGGCCACCGGCATCCGCCATAGGTCGGCGGCCTGGACCTCCAACGTCTGGCGCCACTGCTTCCGGTGCGCGGCGTTGCGCCAGGTCTCCTCCCGGTCGTCCATGTAGGTATCGGCCACGTCGCCGAACGTCACGACCTGCGGGGGCGGCGCCACCGGTTCCGCCGGCAGGTGCTTCTCGATCAGCGGATCGGTCCCGTCCGCGATCTTCGCCCGGGCCTCCGCTGCCAACTCGCGGGCCCGCGCCAGCGACACCGACAGGGCCGAGCCCAGCCCCATCTCCCGCCGTCGGCCGCCGAGCCGGTAGAGCATGACCCATCGCTTCGCGCCGCTGGCGTCGACCACGAGGTAGAGGCCGCCGCCATCCGCGTGCCGCCCGGGCGTCGCCAAGGTCTGCACCTTGCGCGCCGTCAGCCGATTGACTGCGTTCGCCATCCCACCGGTCGCCCCACCAGCACCCCACCGGCTACCCCACCACGGGGCGTCGCTTCTGGTAGCGGCCGGTAGATACCGGTAGACGTGTGACGGACTAGGCGACTGATCCGCAAGGGGGAAGTATGTCGCCTGTGGACGGCTGTAGATGCGGGGAGACTGGCATTCGAAGGACGCTCCCTCCGCCAAAGCCGAGCTTTGACCCCAGCCGGACCTCGCCCACCCGATCGAGCGAACGCCGCCGGGCGGTGACGCTCAGAACGCGTAGCGGACCGTGCAATACGGCATCCGCTCCGCGAGCAGCGCCTTGAAGCGTGCCAGCCATTGCCCCTTCCAGCCGGTGCGGTAGCGCAGGTTGGCGCCGCCGCCTTGCGAGACCTTCGCCTCCTGGATGTCCGGGCGCCAGAGAAGGTCCTCGGCCTTGGGGTGCCAGCCGAGATTGACCGCGTGCAGGTCTGCGTTGTGGGTGAGGAGAATGATCTCCGCCTTGAGCTGCGCCCGGGCCGCGGGGCCGATCGCGCCGTCGATGGCCTCGAACAGTGCCGCCCAGTCCGCCTCCCAGCCCTCGTAGAGGATCACCGGCGAGAAGTTGACGTGGACCTCGTAGCCGGCGGCGACGAAGTCGTCGATCGCGGCGATGCGCTCGGGAATCGGCGCGGTCCGCACGTCGACGATGCGGGCGATGCGCTCGGGCATCAGCGAGAAGCGGATGCGGGTCTTGCCCTGCGGATCGTAGGCGAGGAGGTCGCGGTTCACCGCCTTGGTGGCGAAGGAGGCCTTGGCGTTGGGGATGTCGCGGAACAGGGCCACCAGGTCCCGCACCGTGTCGCTCACCAGGGCGTCCACCGAGAGGTCGCCGTTCTCGCCGAGGTCGTAGACCCAGAGGGCGGGGTCGATGGTGTCGGGCTCGGTCAGCGGGCCCTGGCGGGCGGCGTGGCGCGCGATGGCGGCCGCCACGGCCTCGACGTTGACGAACAGCGAGATTGGGTTGGCGAAGCCCTTGCGCCGGGGCACGTAGCAATAGGCGCAGGCCATGGCGCAGCCGTTCGAGGTCGAGGGCGCGATGAAGTGGGCGCTGCGCCCGTTCGGCCGCATGGCGAGCCCCTTCTTCACCCCGAGCACCAGGGTGGAGCGCTTGATCCGCACCCAGTCCTCCACCGAGCCGGCATTGCCGTGCAGGCTCGGGATGTTCCAGTGCGAAGGCACGACGATGCGCTCGGCCTGCGGAAAGCGGTCGAGGATCGCCTGTCCGCGCGGGTAATCCGGCACGGCGGGCTCATGGTAGATGGTCGAGATGTCGAGGAGGTCGCGGGATCGGGCCATCTGCCTCGCGGGGAGCTGATTGCGGTCCGCGTCCGGTGCGCATCCGACCCGGGGCCAACGCCCCGGATCGCCGTGCGATCCGCGCTGCGGCGATCAGAGCCGGGCGAGGAGCTCCGCCTTCTTCGCGGTGAACTCGCCCTCGGTGAGGATGCCCTTGCGGCGCATCTCCGACAGGCGCTCGATCGTCGTCAGGACGTCGCCGCCGGGCGCGGCGGACGCGGACGCGGCCGGGGCCGGCGTCTCGGCCCCCGGGGGCCCGGCCTCAAACGGCTCGGGCGCGAAGGGGCGCGCCTCGTTGCGCTCGGCCTCGTCGAGGCGCTTCAGGCTCGTCAGATCCACGGGGCCTCCGGGGCCGGAGAAGCGCAGGCCGCTGCTCCCGCCCTGCTGCTGCGAGACGCCGCTGATCGCATGCTCGCCGGTGTCGTAGATCACGGCCCGCCCGTCCGATTCGACGACGAGGCGCCGGTGGGCCGGGAAATAGGCGTAGCGCATGCCGTTCTGCGCCCCGGAGGTCGCCGGCGAGCCCCATTCGGCGGGCCAGGCCGATCCGCCGCCGGCGCGCGGCGCCTCGGTCCGGCCGGCCGAGGACGGGTCGGACCAGGCGCCGGCGGGCAGGGCCGCGGCGAGGGTGCTGCAGAGGGCGTCGACCCGCGCCTTCAGGTCGGTGTTGAACATGTCGCCGATCATGGTCATGCCCGAGCCCGACCACTGGCCGAAGCCGCCGAGGTCGGGATGGTTGAACTGCGCCATCCGCCCGTTGCCGGCCTCGAGGGCGTGGACGAGGTGGCGCACGGCGTCGAGACTGACCCGGTAGCGGTCGGCGATCGCCTGCAGGCCGTTGGGCTGATCTGTCATGCGCCGGTCTCCTCGTCCACGCGGTCACGGCCGCGCCGCCCGTCGTCTTGTCGCTCGCAGTCTTGCCGCAAGCGCAGCCGGGGTGGAAGCCGCCGCGGCCGGTCGCGGCGTGCGATGCAAAAAGATTTCTCCGGCAGGGGACCTTCCGGCGAAGCGTGAGCGTTCCTGTCGAGGTTTTCCGGACAGGGCTTCGCGCAGCGCCCTGTCTCGACGCACCCTGTGATACCGCCCGGAGCGAACATGGCCGATACGACGAAACCCGCGGACCGCTCGAGCCCGCAGGGCCGCGCCAAACGTTCGCGCATCAAGGAGGGCTCGCCCTATCCGCTCGGCGCGAACTGGGATGGCCTGGGCGTCAACTTCGCCCTGTTCTCGGCCAACGCCACCAAGGTCGAGCTCTGCCTGTTCGACGATGACGGCGTCAACGAGATCGAGCGCATCGAGCTGCCCGAGTACACGGACGAGATCTGGCACGGCTACCTGCCCGACGCACGCCCGGGGACCATCTACGGCTACCGGGTGCACGGCCCCTACGAACCGAAGGCCGGCCACCGCTTCAATCACAACAAGCTGCTCATCGACCCCTATGCCAAGGGCCTCGTCGGCTCGATCACCTGGAACCCCGCGCTGTTCGGCTACCAGATGGAGACGGGCGACGACCTGACCTTCGACGAGCGCGACTCGGCGCCCTTCACCCGGCGCAGCCGCGTCATCGACCCGGCCTTCACCTGGGGCCGTGACCGCAAGCCCCACGTGCCGTGGGAGAAGACCATCTTCTACGAGACCCACGTGAAGGGCTTCACCAAGCTGCACCCGGCCGTGCCGGAGAAGCTGCGCGGGACCTATGCGGGCCTCGGCACCCCGGCGGTGCTCGACTACATCAAGAGCCTCGGCGTCACCTCGGTGGAACTCCTGCCGGTCCACGCCTTCGTGCAGGACGACTACCTGCAGGAAAAGGGGCTGGTGAACTACTGGGGCTACAACACCATCTCGTTCTTCACGCCCGCCCGGCGCTACTCGGCGGTGCCGGACTTCGCCTTCTCCGAGTTCAAGGAGATGGTCGCGCGCATGCACGGCGCCGGCCTCGAGGTGATCCTCGACGTGGTCTACAACCACACCGCCGAGGGCAACGAGAAGGGTCCGACCCTGTCGTTCAAGGGCGTCGACAACGCCTCCTACTATCGGCTCATGCCCAAGGAGCCGCGCTACTACATCAACGACACCGGCACCGGGAACACCTTCAACCTGTCGCACCCCCGGGTGCTGCAGCTCGTGACCGACTCCCTGCGCTACTGGGCCACCGAGATGCGGGTCGACGGCTTCCGCTTCGACCTCGCCACCATCCTGGGGCGCGAGCCGCACGGCTTCGACGAGGGCGGCGGCTTCCTTGACACCTGCCGGCAGGACCCGGTGCTGAACAGCGTCAAGCTGATCGCCGAGCCGTGGGATTGCGGTCCGGGCGGCTACCAGGTCGGCGGCTTCCCGCCGGGCTGGGCCGAGTGGAACGACCGCTTCCGGGACGACGTGCGCGGCTACTGGCGCGGCGACGAGGGCATGCTGCCCGATCTCGCCGCCCGCCTCACCGGCTCGGCCGACAAGTTCAACAAGCGCGGGCGCAAGCCCTGGGCCTCGGTGAACTTCCTGACCGCCCATGACGGCTTCACGCTGAACGACACCGTGTCGTACAATGAGAAGCACAACATGGCCAACGGCGAGGACAACCGCGACGGCCACTCGCACAACCTCTCGAACAATTACGGCGCCGAGGGACCGACGGACGATCCGGAGATCCGCGCCGTGCGCCTGCGCCAGATGCGCAATATGCTGGCAACGCTGTTCCTCTCCCGCGGGACCCCGATGCTGCTGGCCGGCGACGAGTTCGCCCGCACCCAGAACGGCAACAATAACGCCTACTGCCAGGACAACGAGATCTCCTGGCTCGACTGGGAAGCCGTCGGTCCGGAAGAGCGGGATCTCGCCGAGTTCACACAGCGCCTGACCCTGCTGCGCGAGGCCCTGCCGATCCTGACCCGCGGCCGCTTCCTGACGGGCGCCTACGACGAGGAGTTCGGCGTCAAGGACGTGACCTGGCTGCGCCCCGACGGCGGGGAGATGTCGCCCGAGAACTGGGGCCAGGGGGATGCCCGCGCCATCGCGGTCCTCCTCGACGGCCGGGCCCAGGCGTCCGGCATCCACCAGCGCGGCGGCGACGCCACCCTGCTACTGCTCTACAACGCCTACCACGACCTCGTGACCTTCACGCTGCCGGAATCGGTGGGCGGTGTCGGCTGGACCCGTCTCCTCGACACCAACCTGCCCGACAGCCAGGACGTGGTCAGCAAGCCCATCGGGGCGACCTACGAGGTCACGGGGCGTTCGATGCTGATGTTCGTCCTCAAGCCCGAGGAGGTCGACGGCGTCGAGGCCAGCGACATGGAGCGCTCCTACCAGCACGTGATGCAGGCCTTCGAGCGCGCCAACGTCAACAGCGTGCGCTTCGAGACCGAGCAGCGCTGACGCACGAAATGCTGCGCGCTCGCCCCGGGCGCGCGGCGGTCCTCGCCGGATCGTCATACCGTGGCGGGACTGACGGGGCGTTCTGCCGGGAACGATGATGGTGCAGGGTGTTTGACCCGTGTTAGGGGCGGACTGTCAGACCCGGCCTCCGAAGCCCCGCCGATGTGATTGCGCGACGATGATCGACACCCCCCAGATGCCGCTGGCCGGCGCGCGCGCGCAGGACCCGACCGTTTCGTCGGGCCCGTCCCCCGTCAGCCCCGAAGCGGCCTTCTTCTTCGCGTCCGTGGCCGCCTCCCGCATGCCCATGGTGGTGAGCGACCCGCGCCTGTTCGACAATCCGATCATCTTCACCAACGACGCCTTCCTGGAGATGACCGGCTACCGCCGCGACGAGGTGGTGGACCGCAACTGCCGCTTCCTGCAGGGTCCGGAGACCGACCGCGCGGCCGTGCGCGAGCTCGCCCGGGCGATCGCCGCCCGCGAGAACGTCGCCACCGAGATCATCAACTACCGCAAGGACGGCACGCCGTTCTGGAACGCGCTGTTCGTCTCGCCGATCTACGACGCGAACGGGACGCTGGTGTACTTCTTCGCCTCGCAGCTCGACGTCTCCCGTCGGCGCGATGCCGAGGAGGCTCTGGGCCAGGCCCAGAAGATGGAGGCGCTCGGCCAGCTCACCGGCGGGATCGCCCACGATTTCAATAACCTGCTGCAGGTGATCGTCGGCTACGTCGACATCCTCGGGGCCGGCCTCGACGATCCGGCGGCGGACCGCAACCGCCTGCGCCGGGCCACCGACAACATCCGCACCGCCGCCGAGCGCGCCACCACGCTGACGCAGCAGCTTCTGGCCTTCGCGCGCAAGCAGCGCCTCGAGGGCCGCTCGGTGAATCTCAACGCCCTGGTCCAGGGCATGGCCGACATGGCGGGACGGACGCTCGGCGAGACGGTCTCCCTCGGCTTCGATCTCAGCCACGACCTCTGGAACTGCCGGGTCGACCCGAACCAGGCCGAGGTCGCGCTCCTCAACGTCTTCATCAACGCCCGCGACGCGATGCCGAACGGCGGTCGCCTCACGGTCCACACCGAGAACCACGTCATCACCGGCGAGGTCGCCGGCCCGCTGGCGCCGGGCCGCTACGTCACGATCAGCGTCAGCGACACCGGCAGCGGTATTCCCCCCCATGTCCTGGCCCGGGTGATGGACCCCTTCTTCACCACCAAGGAGGAGGGCAAGGGCACTGGCCTCGGCCTCTCGATGGTCTACGGATTCGCCAAGCAGTCCGGCGGCGCCGCCCGCATCGAATCCGTCCTGGGGGAGGGGACCGTGGTGCGCCTGTCCTTTCCGGCGACCGAGAGCGCGGTGGTGCAGGCGGCCCCGGCCGCGGTCGGCGCACAGGAGGGATCGGGCACGGAGACCATCCTCATCGTCGATGACCGCGAGGACGTGGCGGAGCTTGCGCGGACCATCCTGCGCGATTTCGGCTACACCACCCTGATGGCGCAGAACGGTCGCGAAGCCCTCGACCTGGTGGACAGCGGCAGCACCATCGACCTGCTCTTCACGGACCTGATCATGCCCGGCGGCATGAACGGCATCGCCCTGGGCCGCGAAGCCAGGCGCCGGCGGCCCGAGCTCAAGGTCCTGCTCACCACCGGCTATGCCGAGGCGAGTCTGGAACGAACCGATGCCGGGGGTTCGGAGTTCGATCTCCTGAACAAGCCCTATCGCCGGACGGACCTGATCCGCCGGGTTCGGGCGATCCTCGACGGACCCGCCGCGGCCGGCTGAACCTCCGCCCGCGGGTCCGCCCACCGGAGTGCGCAGGGATGGCCCAGGGCGACAAGTCGAAATACACCGACAAGCAGATCCGGAAGGCCGAGCACATCGCCGAATCCTACGCGGCGCGCGGGGTGCCCGAGAAGGACGCCGAGGCGCGAGCCTGGGCGACGGTCAACAAGGACGACGGCGGCGGCAAGAAGCCCGGCGGCTCGGGCCGGGGCAAGGCGAGCAGCCACCCGGCCGCCCATCGCGGCGGCGCGGTCGGCGGCAAGGCCTCGGCTGGCCGCACGGCGGAAGAGCGCTCCGCCTCCGCCAAGAAGGCGGCCGCCACGCGCAAGCGCAACGCGGAGGCCGGACGCCACGCCTCCTGAGGGTTGTCTCGCTCTGGGGGGCTGGGCGCGGAAGGCCGGCCGATTCAATCGCTCTCGGGTGTCGAACCGGCGGGTATCCAGACGCGAAGTCCAATGAGGTTCCGGGCAATTGCCGATGGTGCCTCCACGTCATTCCGGGGCGCCGCAGGCGAGCCCGGACCCGCAGGGGCGCGCCGGAGGCGTGCAATCCAGAGCCGCCAGCAGCGTCGAGTTCGGCGCCGCCTGTGTTTCTGGATCCCGGATTCCGCTGCGCGGCCCCGGGATGACGCGGCGCTGCGCGCGGGCATTCACCGAATGACGCGTCCGGGCAGACGCCCGGACGACCGAATGCGGGGGACCGGTGCCCCCCCGCGAACACGCGAACAGACCGGCTGCCCCGAGCCCCGTCAGGCCATCGCGGCCTTCAGGTGCTGGTCGACCTTGTCGAGGAAGCCCGTGGTCGAGAGCCAGCGCTGGTCGGGGCCGACGAGGAGAGCCAGGTCCTTGGTCATGAAGCCGGCCTCGACGGTGTCGACGCAGACGGTCTCCAGGGTGGTGGCGAACGTGGCGAGCGCCGCGTTGTCGTCGAGCTTGGCGCGGTGGGCGAGGCCACGGCTCCAGGCGAAGATCGACGCGATGGAGTTGGTCGAGGTCTCCTTGCCCTTCTGATGCTCGCGGTAGTGCCGGGTCACCGTGCCGTGCGCGGCCTCGGCCTCGACGGTCCGGCCGTCGGGGGTGAGCAGCACGGAGGTCATCAGCCCGAGCGAGCCGAAGCCCTGCGCCACGGTGTCGGATTGCACGTCGCCGTCGTAGTTCTTGCAGGCCCAGACGTAGCCGCCCGACCACTTGAGGGCCGAGGCCACCATGTCGTCGATCAGGCGGTGCTCGTAGGTGATGCCGGCGGCGTCGAACTTGGCCTTGAACTCGTTCTGGAAGACTTCCTCGAACAGGTCCTTGAAGCGACCGTCATAGGCCTTGAGGATGGTGTTCTTGGTCGAGAGGTAGACCGGGTACTTGCGGTTCAGGCCGTAGTTCATCGAAGCGCGGGCGAAGTCGCGGATCGAGTCGTCGAGGTTGTACATCGCCTGGGCGACGCCGGGGCTCGGGAACTTGAAGACTTCCTTCTCGATGACCGTGCCGTCCTCGCCCTCGAACTTAATCGTCAGGCGGCCCTTGCCCGGCACCTTGAAGTCGGTGGCCTTGTACTGGTCGCCGTAGGCGTGGCGGCCGACGACGATCGGCTGGGTCCAGCCCGGAACCAGGCGGGGCACGTTCTTGCAGATGATCGGCTCGCGGAAGATCACGCCGCCGAGGATGTTGCGGATCGTGCCGTTGGGCGACTTCCACATCTCCTTGAGGTTGAACTCCTTCACCCGCGCCTCGTCGGGGGTGATGGTGGCGCACTTCACGCCGACGCCGTGGCGCTTGATCGCCTCGGCGGCCTGGACGGTGACCTGATCGTTGGTGGCGTCGCGGTGCTCGACGCCGAGATCGTAATATTCGAGGTTCAGGTCGAGGTAGGGGTGGATCAGCTTGTTCTTGATCTCGCTCCAGATGATCCGGGTCATCTCGTCGCCGTCGAGTTCGACGACCGGGTTCGCAACCTTGATCTTGTCCATCTGCAGCACGCCTTCCTGAGCCAGGTTGTCCGGCGCCACGCAAGGCGGATGCCGAACCCGCGCCGCTCTTAGCCCGCGCGCTCCCGGGGCGGAAGCAGGCTGGCCGCCCCGGGACCATGACAAAAGTTTTGGCCTGTCAGGGACCGGCGACGAGACGCGCCTTCTTGGTCGCCTGGTCGAACATCGCGTTCAGCGCTTCCTGAATCTCGCTGGCGGAACTGGCGGTGCGGAAATAGCCGGGGGAAGCGCAGTTCTGCAGGGTGCTCGGCACGGTGGGGATCAGCCCGTTCACCACGACGTTCTCGTAGCCGACATTCGAATTGAACGGGACCGCGAGCGGGACGTAGGGGATGTAGAGCACCGAGACCGTGACGCCCTTGTCCTTGAGCGGCTTGCACAGGGCCGGATCGAGCAGCTTGGCCTGTGAACCGGTCCAGCCGGTCTTGTTGTACCAGTACTGGTTATTGCCGACCCCGTCGGTGATGAGGAACACGAAGGGCACGGGCTTCGCCGCGCTCGACCCGTCTCCGATCGCCCTGATCTTGGTATTGATGGTTGAGAACACGTTCTCGTAGTGAGTCCCGCCGCTTCCGCGCGGAACGGTAGAGTCGCCGATATCCATGTAGTTCTCGAGGTTCACCGACGTCAGCGAACCGAGGTTCGTGGTGATGTCGGCCGCCGTCTCGAGATAGCTCACGAAGGGATAGAGGCCGATACTGTACTGATTGGTCAAGGTCTGGTTCGTCTGGGCCTTCGTGATCAACTGCTGGACGGCGTTGCTCACCGTGGCGATGCGCAGCTCGATGTTGTTCGACTTGGCGAGATTGAAGCCTTTCCAGCCGGAGAAGTGGCAGGCGAAGGCGCAGTTGTTGCCCTTCGAATCCGCCATGTCGGGGTTCATCTTGGCGAAGGAGACCTGCGCGGCGCTCGAGGTGGGGAAGCCCATTGAGCCAGAGGTGTCGAGAAGCAGGTAGAAATCGGCGAAATTGCCCAGCGTCAGGCTTGAGTTCGAGGTGCCGGCGACCGCGATCGAGGTCAGGTTGCCGAGGACCCGGCTGAAGGGAGACTCGTAGTTCGACGCGTAGCTCAGCGTCGCCGACACGACACCGGCGCTCCGGGTCACCGAGAGGTTCGGCTCCAGGGGCATGCTGTTGAGCATCGGCCCGGCATTGACCCGGAAGGCCGCGAGGCCCCGCGTCTTGCCCAGCGCCAAGGCCGCCGGAGTCGGATTGGCCTCGTTGTTGGGATTGTTGGAGATGTAGTCGCGCGCCGTGGCGATCGCCGTGATCGTCGCGGCATCGGCGGCCCGGTCGAAATGGGTGCGGTAGTTGATGCCGCGCACGTAGTCGACGCCGAGTCCGGTCAGTCCGATGAGGGGGACGAGCGCGAGGGCGAAGACCATGAGGACGTTGCCGTCGCGCTCGTCGCGCAGGCGCCGCAGCTGGCGTCCGATCCGGGAACGACGGGAGGCGGCGGGGGCACGCATGGGTGAGTTCTCGGGGTCAGGGGCAGGCATTGGCGGAACTCGTTCCACCACTCGAATCGAAGCTGATCGCCGCGACGTAGCGGGGCGCGAAGTAGAAGGACTTCGCGATGTCGATCGAGCCGACGACGGATTGGAGGATGAGGGGCTTGTAGCTGAACACCACGTCGGCCACGACGAGGAAGCCGGGTCCGAAGGTGTCGCTCGGCAGCGTCGCCGGGCTCGGGCCCGCGGTATTGGGGGCGGCCACCGGGGGGGTCGTGCAGGATCGCTTCTGTCCCGAGGTCCAGACCACCTTCGGCGCGTAGGTGCAGTTGGCCGTGCAGCTCGCCACGGTCTGCGTGAACTTGATGCCCGAGAGCGACCACCTCAGCAGGGTCCAGACCGAGACGTTGGCGTCCTTGGCGGCGGACATCGCCTCCGGGAACATCACCAGCTGGGAGCGCGAGATCGCCAGGATGTCGGTCTGGGAGATCTTTCCCGTGTCGTTGCGGGCCACGAGGTCGGCGAGCGTGCTGGCGGCGAGTTCGATCTTGCGCAGGTAGACGACGTAGCGGACGAGGTCGAAGGTCACGGCCGACAGCGTGATCAGCAGCGGCATGATCAGGGCGAACTCGACGATGGCGATGCCGCGCCTGTCGCGTCCGAAGCGTCCGAGGGAGGGGCGGAGCATCGCGCGTGCCATGGAAAACGTCAGCATCCGGTCGTCACGCCGGTCGTGACGTAGGGCTCGTTGCGGAACGCCACCGCCGCGCGGGCGAACGCGACCGAGCGAGCCTTCCAGTTCGTGCTGAGGTTCAGGGCGTTCCAGAGCGGGCTGAACACCGGGACCGCATAGAAGACCTGGATGTAGCCGTAGGTCCCGGGCGCGCCCGTGCAATAGGGGGTCCGGTCATTGTCCATCGTCACCGGGACGAGGCTCTTCTCGTCCGGGCTGACGAAGACCGAATAGCCGCCGCCCGAGCCGGAGAGCGTGGTGGTCTGCAGGCTGGTGATGATGTTGTCGCAGGTCAGGCCGGCGATCAGCTTGGGGCAGACCACCGAGTTTCGGAAGCCGACGGCGGTCGAGGCCGAATTGGGCAGCGCACCGACCATGATCGTGCGCGTGGCGTCGGCGGTCGCTTTCTCCAGCGCCGCGTAGCAGAAGACGTACAGGCCACCCTGGAGGATCTCCACGAAGACCAGGATGAAGAGCGGCATCACGAGGGCGAACTCGACCGCCGTCGCGCCGTCCGACGCGGGGCGAAAACCTCGCAACCAGCCTCTCTTCTGCACGGGGCGAGACATGACGGTGCCGGGATCGATCGAGTTCCGCTGACGGGGGTCGCTTGGCCTTGCCATCCCGTTCCGACCCGAAGGTTCCTCTGGTGTCGCCGCGGAATGCCGGTGCCCGTGTCCCGTATCGATCAGCGATGCACGCCAAGCCTTAAGGTCGACTTACCCAGGTTCACCAAGGTCGCGCGCAATTGGATCGCGCTGTGGAAAGGCGCGGGGCGGGGGCCATGCGGCGCCCGGGGGTGGACATTCCGGGCCACACCCGGAATCTGCCGACCGTGCAACGCCGACCGGAGGGATCGACGCCCCGATCCGGCACGTTCCGCCCCCGTCCATCCCGCCCCACGTCCTGAGAGATCCCCCATGAGCGAACGCATCATCCTCCGAGCCGGCGAGGCCCTGGTGGCCGGAGGCCCGCCGAACACCGCGTCCGAGCCCGAGGTGATCATCGGCGAGCTCGACGGGCCGGTCGGCACCGCGCTCGCCACCCTGACGGGCGACCAGGTCGTCGGCCACAGCCGGGTCTTCGCGCTCCTCAACACCGACATCATGGTGCGACCGGTGACGCTCTGCGTCTCGAAGGTCAGCGTCACCGAGAGCAAGTACACCTCGATCCTGATGGGCACGGTGCAGTTCGCCATCGCCAACGGCGTCCTCGACGCGGTGCGGGCCGGCTACATCCCCAAGGAGAAGGCCAACGATCTCGGCATCATCTGCTCGGTCTGGCTCAGCCCGGGCGTGATCGAGGCGCAGAGCGTCGACCACAAGGCGCTGTTCGACATCCAGCGCCGGGGCATGACCGAGGCGATCCGCAAGGCGATGACCAACGAGCCGTCCATCGACTGGCTGCTGGAGAACCAGGACAAGATCGTCCACAAATATTACCAGATGGGCCTCGACGGTAAGATCTGACGACGCGCCGGAGCGGGGCCGGCGGTCCTTTGCCGTCGCGCCCCCGCCATGCGAGAGGGCGCGAATGCCCTCACCGTCGCCCGAACCCCCTTCCGCTGCACCCAACCCGACCGCCCTTATGAATCCGCCCGACTCCCCCGACGGCCCCGTCGTCATCCTGGTCCAGCCGCAGCTCGCCGAGAACATCGGCATGACGGCGCGGGCGATGGCGAATTTCGGCCTGACAGAGCTGCGACTCGTGGCGCCGAAGAACGGCTGGCCCAAGAAGGGCGTGCGCGAGGCGGCCTCGGGCGCCACCCACATCCTCGACGGCGCCGCGGTTTTCGACACCCTGGGCGCGGCGATCGCCGACCTGCACTACGTGCTGGCCACCACCGCCCGCGAGCGCGGGCAGATGAAGCGGGTCTTTCCCCCGGACGAGGCGATGCGCGACGTCGCCGCGCGGACGGGCCAGCGGGTCGGAATCCTGTTCGGGCGCGAACGCTCGGGGCTCGACAACGACGAGGTCTCGCTGGCCGACGCCATCGTCACCTTCCCGGTCGATCCGCGCTTCTCCTCGCTCAACCTCGCCCAGGGCGTGTTGCTGATGGGCTACGAGTGGCGCCGGGCGGCCGGCCTCTCGACGCTGCCCTTCAGCGGCGAGATGCTGTCCCCGCCCGCCACCCGCGAGGCCATGGCCTCGCTGTTCGGAACCCTGGAGGATAGCTTGGCCGCGGCCGGGTTCTATCCCCCGGAGAAGCGGGACATCATCGCCCGCAACATGCGCGACATGCTCCACCGCATGGCCATGACCGAGCAGGATGTGCGCACGATGCGGGGCGCGCTGCGCGCCCTGACCGTTCGGCGCCCGCGCGGAAATTAATATAGCCGACCATCTGCACTCTTAACCGCGCCGCTAGATTTGAGTGGCACGGTCCCGCGCCATGAAGAACGATCGTCTCATGACTTTCGGGGGCGAATTCGCCTCGCGCCCCCGGGAAGCCGCGTTTCAGGCCGAGCGCCTGCCCGAGACCGTGCGCGACACGCAACTGATCTTTCTCGTCTGCATCGCGGTCAACATGCTGCTGCTCGCCAGCGACGGCAGCCTGAGCGAGAACCATGATGTCCTCTGGCCGATCCTGACGGCCCGCCTCGGCATCGTCGGCGCGACCCTGGCCGGCCTGTGGGCGCTCCCGCGCATCCGGCGGTTCCAGCGCCTCCAGGCCGTGCTGATGGCCTGGCACTTCATCCTGAGCCTGGCCGGCGCCTACCTGTGCGCGTCGCAATCCGACATCGCCCTCGTGGCCACCCTGATGGTGCCTGCGGCCGTGATGCTGGTCCTGCCCCTCAGCTTCGCCTGGACGGTGGCGGCCAGCAGCATCTCCGTGATCGCGCTGCTCACCGGATACCTGATGCCGCGGCCACTCTCGGCGATGGTGCTCGGCCTGACGGTCGAGGTCTTCCTGGCGAACCTCACGATCGTGCTGTTCGTCACCCGGTGGAACCGCCTGCGCCGGCTCGAGTGGATGGCGACCGAGGCCGAGCGCAGGGCCAGCGACGAGTTGGCGGAGAGCCGGGAGCTGTCAGAGACCCTGTTCCGGGCCGTGCCGGTGCCGATCGTCGTCTCCCTGGCGGCCAGCGGGCAGATCATCAGCACCAACGATGCCGGGGTGAAATTCTTCGAACTCGATTCCGGCGACGTCCTCTCGAACTACGCCACCCGCGACTTCATCCAGGGCAAGGACCGACGCGCGATGCAGGCGATCCTCGATCGGCGCGAGGCGATCCACGACCGCGAGACCGGAATCGTCGTGCACTCGGGCGCGCGCCGCGACGTGCTTCTCTCGATCGAGTGCGTCCAGATCGACGGGGTGGCCTGCCACGTCTCGAGTCTGGTCGACATCACGAGCCGCAAGGCCGCCGAGACGCAGATCCGCACGGCCGCCCATCACGACGTGCTCACCGGGCTGCCGAACCGGGCTCTGTTCCAATCGACACTGGACGCGGCCCTGGCGCGCGCCGAGCCCGACTCCGCGCCGGTCGGACTCATCCTGCTCGATCTCGACGCCTTCAAGGAGATCAACGACACCCTCGGGCACGATTCGGGGGACGCCCTGCTGAAGGAGGTCGCCCAGCGCCTCTGCGCGGTGATCGGGCCCGACGATCTCGTGGCCCGCCTCGGCGGCGACGAGTTCGTCGTCATCACCACCGGCCGCGAACCGTCGGGCGCTTCGAGCATCCATGCCCTGGCGGCGCGCATCCTCGATGCCCTTCACCCGCCGATGCCGATCAGCGGCCGCGTGGTGGCCCCCCGGGCCAGCCTCGGCCTCGCGCTCTATCCCGAGCATGCCCGCAACGCGGTCGACCTGTTCACCAATGCGGACCTCGCCCTCTACGCCGCCAAGGCCTCCGGGCGGAACCGGGCGACCCTCTTCATGCCGGCGCTGCGGGCCAGCATCGAGGAGCGGGTGACCGTGACGCGCGAGATGCGCGCGACCCTGGAGGCGGGTACCGGGCTGGTGCCGCACTATCAGCCCAAGATCCATCTCGGCTCCGGTGCGGTGATCGGGTTCGAGGCCCTGGCCCGCTGGCAGCATCCCACGCGCGGCCTGCTGATGCCCGGTGCGTTCTCGGCGGTGTTCGACGATCCGGAAATCGGCAGCGCCGTGGGCGACGCCCTGCGCCGGCGGATCATCGCCGACATCCTCCACTGGACCGGCCTCGGACTCGATCCGGGCCGCGTCTTCCTGAACCTTTCCTCGGCCCAATTCGCCCAGGGCGACCTCGCCCGCACCTTCCTGGACGACGTCGACGCGGCTGGGTTGCCGCGCAGCCGGATCGGGGTCGAGGTGACCGAGACCGTGCTGCTCGGCAGCCATGTGGACCGGGTCAGCGACGTGCTCGCGTCCCTGCACGGCGGCGGCATCCGCGTGGCGCTGGACGATTTCGGCACCGGTTACGCCTCGCTCACCCATCTCAAGCAGTTCCCGGTGGACGAGATCAAGGTGGACCGGAGCTTCATCCGGGACCTGGAACGCGACGCCAACGACGCCGCGATCGTCACGGCGGTGCTCCAGCTCGGGCGCAGCCTCGGCCTCGACGTCACCGCCGAGGGCGTGGAGACGCCCGAGCAGGCCGCCTTCCTGCGCACGCATGGCTGCACCCATGTCCAGGGCTACCTCTACGGGAAGCCGATGGCCGAGGGCCGGGTGCCCTGGTTCCTGCGCGAGCACGCCGACCGACTCGGCGCCTCCCAGACCGCGCCGATGCTCCGGACCGCCTGAGGCGGCACCCGACATCGCGCTCCGGCCGCCCGGACGCGGCCTCACCCCGCTCGGACGGTTCCCGACAGGGCGCCGACCCGCTCGGCCGCGAAGCGCGCGCGCAGCCAGGCCGCGGCGGGGCCACAGGGACGCTGCTTGTGCCAGACCAGTTCCAGGGCGATGGGCCAGTCGCCCTCATCGAACTGGAGGTCGGGCGTCACGAGGTCCGGGGCAGTCTGGGACGCGGCGATGACGTGATCGGTGACGAAGGCCCAGCCGATCCCGTGCTTCACCAGCTCGAGGATCACCCAGTGGCTCTCGACCCACCAGACCTCGGCGGCCACCCGCAGGCGGCGCTTCTCCGGCCCGTCGCTGCGCGCGGCGACGAGGATCTGGCGGTGGCGCTTCAGCTCCTCCCATTCCACCCGCGCCTTCGCCAACGGATGGTCGCGCCCGCAGACGAGCTTGAGCGGCACCCAGCCGATGGTCTGGAAACCGAGTTCGGTGGGCAGCACCTCCTGGCGCCACATCACGCCGAGATCGGCCGCCCCGGACTGCACCATCCGGCTGACGTCCTCCATCAGCGGAAAGAGCAGTTCCAGTTCGACGAAGGGAAAGCGCCGGGCGAAATCGGCGAACAGGGCGCCGAGGGCGTGCTCGGGATAGAGCTCGTCGATCGCGACCACGAGCCGGTTCTCGATCCGCTGCTCCAGGCTGCGGGCCACGCCGACGAGGTGCTCCCGGCGCTCGAGCACCACCCGTGCCTCTAGGAGCAGCCGCTCGCCCGCCGGGGTGAGGACGGGGTTGCGGCCTGCCCGGCTGAACAGGGTGATCCCGAGATCCGCCTCGAGATTGGCCACCTGCGTGCTCACCGCGGACTGGGCCTTGCGCAGCAGGCGGGCCGCGCCCGAGAAGGACCCGGCCTCCGCCGAAGCCACGAACGCCTGGAGCTGGTCGAGCGACACCGTCATCTATCTGATTTCCGGATACGTCCTAACTTGTCGGGCGGGCTCTGCCAGATAGAACCCGGCGCCTCAACCCAGCAGTTCCAGGCAACCCCATGCGCAGTACCCGAGACCGTATCCGCCACGCCATCCTCTTCGAGCTCGTCGGGCTCAGCCTCATGATCCCGCTTGGGACGGTGCTGTTCGGCCTGCACGCCTCCGCCATGGGCGTGATCGGCATGGGCAGCGCCCTGGCGGCGACGGCCTGGAACTACGTCTACAATCTCGGCTTCGACCGGACGATGCAGCGCCTGGCCGGGCATACGCGGAAGAGGCTCTGGCTGCGGGTGATGCACGCCGTGCTGTTCGAGGCCGGCCTGCTCGTGATCCTGCTGCCGCCGATCGCCTGGTATCTCGGCATCGGGCTCGTCGAGGCGTTCTACATGGATCTCGCGATCGCGGCGTTCTACGTGGCCTACGCCTTCGTCTTCAACCTGGCCTACGATCGGGCCTTTCCCCTGCGGGACTGGGGCGTGGTCGCGACGGGACCGGCGCGCTGAGACGCGGCCTCGCCGCCCGGCTCCGCCCGCGCGCATTCGCGTGAGAGGGTTCGATTTTCTCAACGGCGGGCGCCGCCCGCGGACAGGGGGCGCCCGCTACGCTCTCAGAACACCTTCTCGGCGGTGTCGCTGCGGGGGGCCGCCCCGGCGATGCCGGCCCTGGCATCGGCCTGTTCGGCGGCACGCTTGTCGAGGGCCCGCTCCACCACTTTGGCGATGCCCACCATGATGGTGTCGAGGACGTAGTCCTTCGGGGTGTAGACCGCCGTGACGCCCATGTTCTTGAGCACCAGCTCGTCGTCCGGCGAGATGATGCCGCCGACCACGAGCGGAATGTGATCGAGGCCGGCCTCGCGCATCTTCGCCCGGACGTCGCGCACCAGCGGCACATGGCTGCCCGACAGGATCGACAGGCCGACCACGTGGGCGCCGGTGGACTTGGCCTTGGCGACGATCTCGGCGGGCGTCTGGCGGATGCCGTCATAGGTCACGTCGAAGCCGACGTCGCGGGCGCGCAGTGCGATCTGCTCGGCGCCGTTGGAGTGGCCGTCGAGGCCGGGCTTGCCGACCACGAGCTTCGGGGTCTCGCCCAGGCGCTCGCCGAGATCCGCGATGAGGAGCTTGGCGTCCTGGGCCGCCCCCGAGGAGATGGTCTCCAGGGTGACGCCGGTGGGCGCGCGGTACTCGCCGAAGACCTGGCGCAGGCGGCCGCCCCACTCGCCCGTCGTCACCCCGGCCTTCGCCGCCGCGATCGAGACCGGCATGATGTTGGCCCCCGAACGCGCGGCGGCCTCGAGATCGTCGAGGGCCTTCTCCACGGCCTTGCCGTCGCGCTTGGAACGCCACTCGCGGATGCGCTGCTCGGCCTCCATCTCCACCGTCTCCGAGACCGTGAAGATCGCGCCCTCGCCGGCGGTGAGGGGCGAAGGCTCGCCGGCCTGGAACTTGTTCACGCCGACCACGACCTGGTCGCCGGTTTCGATCGCCGAGATGCGCTTGGCGTTGGATTCCACCAGGGCGCGTTTCAGGGCACCGGTCTCCACCGCCGCCACGGCGCCGCCGATGCCGCCGATCTCCTCCAGGGCCTTGCGGGTCTCGGCCTTCAAGGCCTCGACCTTGGCGTCGATGACCTTCGAGCCGTCGAAGATGTCGTCGTATTCCAGGAGATCCGTCTCGAAGGCGAGGATCTGCTGCATGCGCATGGACCATTGCTGGTCCCAGGGGCGCGGCAGGCCGAGCGCCTCGTTCCAGGCCGGCAGCTGCACGGCGCGGGCGCGGGCGCGCTTCGACAGGGTGACGGCCAGCATCTCGATGAGGATGCGGTGGACGTTGTTCTCGGGCTGCTGCTCCGTGAGCCCGAGGGAGTTCACCTGGACGCCGTAGCGGAAGATGCGCTTCTTCGGGTCGGTGATGCCGTAGCGCTCCTGGGCGATCTCGTCCCAGAGCTCGGAGAACGCCCGCATCTTGCAGATCTCGGTGACGAACCGCATGCCGGCATTCACGAAGAACGAGATCCGGCTGAACACGTCGGCGAAGCTCGCCTCGTCGAAATCCGGATCGTCGCGCACCGTGTCGAGAACCGCGATGGCGATGGCCAGCGCGTAGGACAGCTCCTGCACCGGCGTCGCTCCGGCCTCCTGCAGGTGGTAGGAGCAGACGTTCATCGGGTTCCACTTCGGCACTTCCTTGGTCGTGAACAGGATCACGTCCTTGGTCAGCCGAAGGGAGGGCGCGGGCGGGAACACGTAGGTGCCGCGCGACAGGTATTCCTTGATGATGTCGTTCTGGGTGGTGCCCTGCAGCCCCGCGAACGGCGCGCCCTGCTCCTCGGCCACCGCGAGATAGAGCGAGAGCAGCCACGGCGCCGTGGCGTTGATCGTCATCGAGGTGTTCATCTGCTGCAGCGGAATCTGGTCGAACAGGGTCCGCATGTCGCCCAGATGCGCGATCGAGACGCCGACCTTGCCGACCTCGCCCCGAGCGAGCTCGTGGTCGGGATCATAGCCGGTCTGGGTCGGCAGGTCGAAGGCCACCGAGAGGCCCGTCTGCCCCTTGGCCAGGTTTCCGCGGTAGAGTGCGTTCGACTCCTTGGCGTTGGAATGGCCCGCATAGGTGCGGATGATCCACGGCTTGTCGCGCTTCGTCGTCTCGGCGACCGCTGCCTGTCCGCTCATCCCGGAACACTCCCTCAAGACTGAATTTGATGTGATCTCAAATTGCATTTGACTGCTGTCGACCACTTGCCGCGCACCCTAGCGAAGCGCGTTCGCCGCGTCATCAGCACCGAAGAACATCCCGAGCAGCCCGGCACGTCGGTCTCTCGCTGATGCCTCGAACTCACGAAAACGTGCCGCGCGCCGGCGTCCGCTCGTTCCGACGCACCCGCCACCGGCCTCTTCCTCCGGGCGTGGCCCACGGCCCTGTGGACAAGATCTGCGTGCCTCTGAGGATCGGCCACCGTCCGGACACTGTGGCGAGTTGGACATTGGTACAAGCCGGGGGCCTGGTTGGACCGCCCTGCGCCGGCCGTCCGAAGATCGAAACTCTTCGGACCCGGCTGAATAAGCCTGTGTATGACAGGCGCTAAGGGCCCGGCACACCACAATAATATTGAATACAGGATGGCGTCCCCCCAGGGCGCGGCTTCATCTTGACGGCGTGAAGGTTTCTTGGCCCCAATCGAAAAGATTCTTGCCCGTTCGGGCTCTTGGACGGCTCCCGGTTCGCCGATATAGCGGGCAGCACAAGAAGTCATGGGGAGAGCCGAGATGGCCGCGAGCGCTGCGTCGAGCACGACGGAACTGAAGGACCTGTACGAGATGGGCGAGGTTCCGCCCCTCGGTCATGTGCCGGCCAAGATGTACGCCTGGGCGATCCGGCGCGAGCGCCATGGACCGCCGGAGCAGTCGCACCAGCTCGAGGTGCTGCCCGTCTGGGAGATCGGCGACGACGAGGTGCTGGTCTACGTCATGGCCGCCGGCGTGAACTACAACGGCGTCTGGGCCGGCCTCGGCGAGCCGATCTCGCCCTTCGACGTCCACAAGGGCGAGTACCACATCGCCGGCTCGGACGCTTCGGGCATCGTCTGGAAGGTCGGCGCCAAGGTGAAGCGCTGGAAGGTCGGCGACGAGGTCATCGTCCACTGCAACCGCGACGACGGCGACGACGAGGAGTGCAACGGCGGCGACCCGATGTTCTCGCCCTCGCAGCGCATCTGGGGCTACGAGACGGGCGACGGCTCCTTCGCCCAGTTCTGCCGGGTGCAGTCGCGCCAGCTGATGGTGCGCCCCAAGCACCTGACCTGGGAGGAGGCGGCCTGCT
The DNA here is from genome assembly GCF_058782155.1 of Methylobacterium sp. FW306-05-D. Classification (NCBI taxonomy): domain Bacteria; kingdom Pseudomonadati; phylum Pseudomonadota; class Alphaproteobacteria; order Hyphomicrobiales; family Methylobacteriaceae; genus Methylobacterium; species Methylobacterium sp. FW306-05-D. Next base: position 65,623 of record NZ_JBYSXL010000002.1, on the reverse strand, counting down.
ACACGCTCACCCTCGCCACGGCCTACCGCATGCTGTTCGGCCACGCGCCCCACACCGTGCGGCCGGGCCAGAACGTGCTGGTCTGGGGCGCGTCGGGCGGTCTCGGCGTGTTCGCGGTGCAGCTCTGTGCGGCGAGCGGAGCCAACGCCATCGCGGTGATCTCCGACGACACCAAGCGCGACTACGTCATGAGCCTGGGCGCCAAGGGCGTGATCAACCGCAAGGAGTTCGACTGCTGGGGCCAGCTGCCCAAGGTGAACTCGCCCGAGTACAACACCTGGCTCAAGGAGGCCCGGAAGTTCGGCAAGGCGATCTGGGACATCACCGGCAAGGGCAACGACGTCGACATCGTCTTCGAGCACCCGGGCGAGTCGACCTTCCCGGTCTCGACCCTGGTGGCCAAGCGCGGCGGCATGATCGTGTTCTGCGCCGGCACCACCGGCTTCAACATCACCTTCGATGCCCGCTACGTCTGGATGCGCCAGAAGCGTATCCAGGGCTCGCACTTCGCGCACCTCAAGCAGGCCTCGGCCGCGAACCAGTTCGTGCTCGACCAGCGCATCGACCCCTGCATGAGCGAGGTCTTCCCCTGGGAGAAGATCCCCCAGGCCCACACCAAGATGTGGAAGAACCAGCACGCCCCGGGCAACATGGCCTGTCTCGTCAATGCCCCCCGTGCCGGTCTGCGCACGGTCGAGGACGTGATCGAAGCCGGCAAGCGCTAGGCGCTCCGCCGCTGCGCCGAACCCGACATGGCCCTCCCGCCTCGGCGGGCGGGCTCGAACCGACCCTCACCTGCCCTTCTCGGAGGGCAGGTGCTTGGCATACTCTTCACGCTCCTCTTTCTGCTTGATGAGGTCCGCATAGGCCTGACGCATCTCGGGCGACACCGTCACCGAGCGGGCCTTCTCCTTCTTGCGCTTGGGCGCCTTCTTGAACTGGTTCGTGGTCTCGGCCATCGCTGCCCCCCGTCTTGACTGGACCGCGAGCATAGGCGCGATGCGCGACGATCGCGAGACGCGCGGGCCCCGTCTTTCAGGCGCGCGCCCCGGCTGTTAGATGTCGCCCAAGCGCGACGCCCCGACCGTTCCCGGGAGAGGCACCGCGCATCGCGAGACCACGGCGACCGGCATCATGGAAAAGTTCACCACCCTGGAGGGCGTCGCGGCGCCCATGCGGATCATCAACGTCGACACCGACCGGATCATCCCGAAGCAGTATCTCAAGACCATCAAGCGCACCGGCCTCGGCAAGGGCCTGTTCTCCGAGATGCGCTACCGCGACGACGGCTCGGAGAACCCGGATTTCGTGCTCAACAAGCCGGCCTACCGAAACGCCCGGATTCTCGTCGTCGGCGACAATTTCGGCTGCGGTTCGTCGCGCGAGCACGCGCCCTGGGCCCTGACCGATTTCGGCATCCGCTGCGTGATCTCCACGAGCTTCGCCGACATCTTCTTCAACAACTGCGCCAAGAACGGCATCCTGGCGATCACGGTCTCGCCGGAGGATCTGGAGAAGCTGTTCGAGGATGCCGAGCGCGGCTCCAACGCGACCCTGTCGGTGGATCTGGAAGCCCAGACCATCAAGGGGCCGGACGGCGGCACCCTGCACTTCGGCATCGACCCCGGCCGCAAGGAGAGCCTCCTCAACGGCCTCGACGAGATCGGCCTGACCCTGAAGCGGGCCCCGAAGATCGACGTCTACGAGGAGAAGCTCGCCGCGCGCGGATTCGCCTGAGGCCGTTCGCGCCGGCTCGCTCGCTCGCCCGCTCAGCCGGCGGCCGGACTCACGGCGGCCGGGCGTGGGTGTCGACCATTCCGATCATTCCGCCCGAGCTTCAACCGTTCGTTAACCCTGGTATCGCCTGAATCGGCGATCACAGTCTCGACGAACGCATTGGCGGAGAACACGATGGCATTCGGCCGATCGGGTCAAACGGCGACCCTCTCCCTCGGAGCCGCCGCGGCGCTCCTGGCGATCTGCGCACCGGTTCGGGCCGATTTCCAGGATTGCCTCGGGAGCCTTCAGGCGCAGGCCGCCGCCCAGGGCATCTCGGCGCAGACCTTCCGGGCGGCGACGGCCGGCATCAGCTACGACGAGAAGGTGATCGAGCTGAGCCAGGCCCAGCCCGAGTTCAAGACGCCGATCTGGGACTACATGGCCGCCCTGGTGGACGAGGAGCGCGTCGACGACGGCAAGGCCGCCATGCGCCAGCACGCGCAGGCCTTGACCAATGCGGAAGCCCGCTATGGGGTCGACCGGCACACCATCGCGGCGGTCTGGGGCGTCGAGTCGAACTTCGGCAAGAACCTCGGCAAGATGCCGCTGGTGCAGTCCTTCGCCACCCTGATCTGCGCGAACCATCGCCGGAAGGAGTTCTTCAAGGGCGAGCTGATGGCCACCCTGAAGATCATCGAGCGCGGCGACATCGATCCGTCCCGCTTGAACGGCTCCTGGGCGGGCGCCTTCGGCCAGACCCAGTTCATGCCGACCACCTACCAGCGCCTCGCCGTGGACGGAGACGGGGACGGCCGTCGCGACCTCGTCGATTCGGTGCCCGACGCCGTCGCCTCCACGGCGAACTTCCTGCGCGTGGCCAAGTGGAACAACGGCCAGCCCTGGGGCTACGAGGTGAAGGTGCCGCGCGGCTTCAATGCCGGTGCCGCCGGCCGCAAGAACAAGAAGGCGATCGCCCATTGGGCCTCCCTCGGGGTGACCCGCATCGACGGCCGCCCGCTCTCCGGCGAGGGCCCGGCCGGCATCCTGCTGCCGGCCGGCCCCGACGGCCCGGCCTTCCTGGTCACCAGGAACTTCGACGCGCTCTATTCCTACAACGCCGCCGAATCCTACGGCCTCGCCATCGCGGTGCTGTCCGACCGCCTGCGCGGGCGCGGCGGCATCCAGGCCGACTGGCCCACCGACGATCCGCCCCTGTCCCGGGCCGAGCGCCGCGACCTGCAGGCCCGGCTGACCAAGCGCGGCTTCGACGTCGGCGAGCCGGACGGCAAGGTCGGGTCCAAGACCCGCGACGCCATCAAGGAGGTCGAGCGCAGCCTCGGCATGCCGGCGACGGGGCGGCCCGGCGCCAAGGTTCTGGAAGCGCTCCGGCGCGGATGAGCGCACGGCGCCTGATCGGGTCCGGCTCGCCCTTCGAGGCGGCCTACGGCTATTCCCGCGCCGTGGTGCAGGGCGGCTTCGTCTTCGTGGCCGGCACCACCGGCTACGACTACGCCACGATGACGATGCCCGAGGCGGCCGCCGATCAGGCCGAGGCCTGCTGGCGCACCATCGCGAGCGCGCTGGCCGAGGCGGGCGCCGGCCTCCCTGATCTCGTGCGGGCGACCTACTACGTCACCGACCGGGCGGAGGCCGAGGCGATGCTCGAGGTCTGCGGCCGGGTCCTGGCCGAGATCCGGCCCGCCGCCACGATCGTCGTGGTGGCCGGGCTGTTGCGTCCGGAGATGAAGGTCGAGATCGAGGTCACCGCGCTGCGGCCATAGGGAGGGCTCGACGATTGGGCGGACCGCTGATCGCACTCACCGGCGCCACCGGCTTCATCGGGCGCCACCTGCTGCAGAGCCTGACGGGACGCGGCTTCCGTGTCCGCGTGCTGCTCCGGCGGCCGGTGGAGGTTCCGGACGGCGCGAGCAGCGCCGTCGTCGGCGATCTGGCCCGTCCGATGAACATGGCGGCGGCCCTCGCGGGGGTCGACGCGGTGGTGCATTCCGCCGGCCTATCCCTGACGATGTCGGGGACGCCGGAGGACGATTTCCGCGCGTCGAACACTGAGGCGACCCTGCGTCTCGCCGAGGCGGCCGTCCGGGCCCGGGTCCAGCGCTTCGTCTTCCTGTCCTCGATCCGGGCCATGACCGGGATCTCGGCGCCCGACATCGTCACGGAGGCCGATGCCCCGGCTCCCACCGAGGCCTATGGCCGCTCGAAGCTCGCCGCCGAGGCGGCCCTGGCTGGCACGGAGCTGGACTGGGTCGCCCTGCGGCCGGTGCTGGTCTACGGCGCCGGTGTGAAGGGCAATGTCGCGACGTTGCTGCAGCTGGCGCGCTCGGCCGCGCCGCTCCCCTTCGCGCGCCTCGACGCCCGGCGCTCCCTCGTCTCGGTGGAGTCGCTGGCCGGGGCGGTCGCCGTCGCGCTGGCGGCGCCGGGTCCGCTGCGTCGTCCGTTGATCGTGGCCGAGCCCGATCCGCTGACGCCGGGCGAGATGGTGGCGGCGCTGCGGGCCGGCCTCGGCCGGCGCGCCGGGCTGCTGCCGGCGCCCGCCTCTCTGCTGGGGCTCGCATGTCGGCTGACGGGACGGGAAGCGGTCTTCGCCCGGCTGTCCACCAGCCTCGTCGCCCGCGCCGATGCCCTGTCGGCGCTCGGCTGGGCGCCCGACCGTACGGCGCGGGACGGACTCGCACGCTTCGCCCGCGGTCAGGCATGACGAAGGCCCGGTGCAGAGCGCCGGGCCTCCAGACACACGGTATTTCCCGTCGTATACGGTGTCAGCGACGGACGTCGAGGACGTCGCCCGAGCGGCTGTCGAGCACGACGGTGATGTCGTCGCCGCGACGGTCCGAGCCCCGGACGATGAGGCGCGGTCCACGCCGGTCGACGCCGTCGACGTCGACGAGGCCCTCGCGGCGGGCGATGCGCGCCGCTTCGCCCCGGGTCAATTCGCTGCGCGGCGGGCCGCGATCGTCGAAGCCGCGGCGATAGCCGGGGTCGACCTGAACGCCGCCGGGTCCGATCGAGATCCCTTGAGCGACAGCGGGCGCCGCGGCGAGGCCGAGGCTCACGGCGACGAGGCCGCCGGCCAAGATGTGCGTGCGAATAGGCATGATGTCTTCCCCCCTCTTGCGGGTCCGGCTCCGGTGGACAGCCTCCACCGCCCCAGGACCCGAGATCAGGGCCTCAATCGACCGATATCCGCTTTTGTTCCTTTTCCGCGTCAGCGCACGGATCGCAGGGCGGCCGCGACGGCGGCGTCGGTCTGGTCGATATCCGGCGCATCGATGTGCCGGAAGCGCGCCTGGATCAGTCCGAAGGCCCCGAAGGCGAAGTGGCCCGCCGCCACGATGGCGAGCAGGACCCAGCCGTAGGGCTGCGCCCGCAGGGCCGCGAAGGCGCCGGCGAGGCCCTTCACCTCGGAGGAGGCCTGATACCAGGCCGCCGCGATGAAGAACCCGCCGATGATCAGGAAGGCGACGCCGCGGGCGGCGTAGCCGAACTGTCCGACCGGTTTGGCCCATCGGCAATGGTCGGCATCGAGCTTCAGGCGATCGGTCACGTCGCCCTTGAACGCCTTGACCAGGAAGGCGACGCCGCCGCCCATCACGCCGAGGCCGATCAGGCCGACGAGCCAGAGACCGAAGGGCTTGGCCAGCAGCCAGGCCGTCCAGTCCTGCGCGGCGTCGCCGCCCTTGCGCCCGAGCCCCAGGGCGAGGCTCGCCGCGGTGACGGCGAGGCCGGTATAGATCGCGGCACTCAGCAGGTGGGCGAGGCGGACGACCACGCCCTTGAGGGAGGTCCCGCGCCGGTCGGCATCGGTGATGCTCTCGATGAAACGCCAGACAGCGAAGCCCAGAAGGCCCAGCGCGATCAGGCCGACGAGGACGACGCCGAACGGACCGGCCAGGACCCAGCGGAGCGCGCTCTCGCTGTCGCCGGCGCGACCGCCCTGGCCGATGGCGGCCAACACCGCCAGCCCCCCGATGATGCAATAGACGATGCCGCGGGCGCCGTAGCCGAACCGAGCGACGCGCTCGATGGTGTTGTGTCCGAGGTTCAGCAAGGCGTTTCCCGGTATCCCGTGACGTCATCCGTCCGAGGAACGCGCAGCCTTCCCGGATAGTGCCACGTAGAATCCGAGGCCGTCGCCGGCCGGCAGGGTCTGGAGTCGATCGACGAGCCCCTTGCGCTTGGCGTCGAGGAGCAGGCGCCCGATCGGCTGGAACAGGGTCTCGCCGCCGCCCTCGGGGGGCGGGGCCAGGCGGATCGCCACCGTCTTGCCCTTCCCGAAGCGGCTGCGTTCCAGCATGTCGGCGAGCGAGGCCTCCGCCGTCGGGCGATTGGTCTCGCGCAGGTCGAGGACGGATTCCGCGTCGGTCACCCCGAGCGAGCCGCGCAGCTTGTTGGCATAGAAATCTTCGAAGTGGGGCACCGGGCAACTCAGTCCTGGCTGGAGACGAAGACGGCGAGACGCTTTGCAGCGTCCCGCCATCGTAGACGTCCGTCAGTCCCAGGCACAACGGCCTTCCGATGCCTCACGCATCCTCCCCGCCACGGGCCGCCGTGCCGGGAGGGCGGAAGGGCGCTGGCTCAGCCGTGCACGAGCACGTTCCGGAACTGCCAGGGATCGCTGGCGTCGATATCCTCGGGGAACAGGCCCGGGCGGCCGGTCAGCGGGGTCCAGTCGGTGTAGACGCCGATGACGGGGCCGAGATAGGGGGTCTGCACCTCGAGGCAGCGGCGGAAATCCATCTCGTCCGCCTCGACGATGCCGGCCTCCGGGTTCTCGAGCGCCCAGACCATGCCGGCGAGCACGGCGGAGGTCACCTGCAGACCGGTGGCGTTCTGGTAGGGGGCGATCCGGCGGGTCTCCTCGATGGAGAGCTGCGAGCCGTACCAGTAGGCGTTCTTGGCGTGCCCGTAGAGCAGGACGCCGAGCTCATCGATGCCGTCCACGATCTCGGTCTCATCGAGGATGTGGTGCTGCTCCTGCACCTTGCCGCCGTTGCCGAACATCTCGTGCAGCGACAGCACCGCATCGTTGGCCGGATGATAGGCGTAGTGGCAGGTCGGCCGGTAGGCAGCGCGCTCGCCCTCCAGCACCGTGTAGTAGTCGGAGATCGACACCGCCTCGTTGTGGGTCACGAGGAAGCCGAACTGCGACTGGGCGGTGGGCGTCCAGGAGCGGACGCGGGTGTCGGCGCCGGGTTGGAGCAGGTAGATCGCGCAGCGCGAGCCCTTCTCCTGCTGGCGGCCGTTCTCCGGCATCCAGGTCTCGTGGGTGCCCCAGCCGAGTTCGGCCGGCTGGTTGCCCTCGGAGACGAAGCCTTCCACCGACCAGGTGTTCACGAACACGCCCATGGGCTTGGCCGACTTGGCGCGCTGCGTGTCGCGCTCGGCGATGTGGACGCCCTTGACGCCGACCTGGCGCATGAGCGCGGCCCAGCCGGCGCGGTCCTTCGGCTCGGGCGTCTTCAGACCGAGGTCACCGGCGATGTTCAGGAGGGCCTGCTTGACGAACCACGAGACCATGCCGGGATTGGCGCCGCAGCAGGAGACGGCGGTGGTGCCGCCGGGCGAGGCAGTGCGGGCGTCCAGGATCTCCTGACGCAGCGCGTAGTTGGTGCGGTCGCCCTGGCTCTTGTTCTTGTCGAAGTAGAAGCCCGGCCACGGCTCCGCGACGGTGTCGATGTAGAAGGCGCCCAGCTCGCGGCAGAGTTCCATGATCGCCCGCGACGAGGTGTCGACCGAGAGGTTGACGCAGAAGCCCTGTCCGCCGCCCTCGGTGAGCAGCGGCGTCAGCACGTCGCGATAGTTCTCCTTCGTCAGCGCCACCTGCTCGAAGCGCAGGCCGTGCTGGTCAGCCAGAGACTTGTACGCGTCGGAGGGCTCGATGACCGTGAAGCGCGCCTTGTCGTACTCGAAGTGACGCTCGATCAGCGGAAGCGTGCCGCGCCCGATGGAGCCGAAGCCGATCATCACGATGGGGCCGGTGATGCGGCCATGGACGGGCCAGGAGGAAGCGGCTTCGGTCATAGGCAGGAAATCCTTCTCAAACGCGTCTTGCTGTCGTCGTACGGCGACCGCATGCCTTAGGCGCCGGAAATGACGAACAAGCGACGGGGTCAGTGACGTTTGCAGACCCGGCGGTCAACCGCAGCCTCTCGTCCCGCATAGGCGCAGGCGACCAATGCTTACGGAAGATTGAACCTGCGCATGCCCTACACGCAGGGCATCATCCCATTCCGAAGCGTTGCGGGGCCTGCCCGGGATCGCAATATTGCAGTGCAACAGAACAAGACAAGAGCGATCTTCGAGAGGAAGCGTCCGTCACCCTACGCCACGGACCTTTGCCATGCTCGCCCTCATCACCTCACGCTTGGCCGCTCCCGTCGACGAGCCCGTCGATCGCGATCCCGGCATCATCACCTTGGCCGCCTCGCTGCTGCGCGCCGTCACCCGCCGCCACGATGCCGCCTTCCAGCGCCGCTGCGATCTCGCCGCCAAGGCGGACCATCACACCAACGTCTGACCAGGGGCCATGCCGGGCCGCAGGCGCTGAGGCGGGCTGATCGTCAGGCGACCCGTCGTCGGGACGCCGCATCGGCCTCGGCAGCCACGGCCGGTTCCACGACAAGGGCTGCCGTCTGGTCCCAGGCGCCCGTGGCCCGCAGGATGCCGCGTGCGCCGGCGAGCGTTCCCTGGCGCAGCTCGAGTCCCAGAAAACGCTCCCGCTCGAAGGGGCCGGGCATGAACAGCCCCTCCGCGAGTCCGGCCGAAAAGCCGAAGCGCGCGTAATAGGGCGCATCCCCCATCAGCAGCACCGCGCCGTGGCCGAGAATTCCCGCCCGGCGCAGGGCCGCCCGCATCAGGATCGAGCCGAGTCCGAGCCCCTGGATCGCAGGGTCGACCGCCAGCGGCCCCAGCAGCAGAGCGGGACGACGCGGACCGGCCTCCACGTGCCACAGGCGGCAGGTGCCGACGATCCGGCCGTCCTGCTCGGCGGTGAGGGCCAGGCCCTCGGCCGGAAGCCGGCCCTCGCGCAGGCGCTCGGACGTCTTCAGGCGGCGTGCCTCGCCGAGGCAGGCATCGAGGAGATGCTCGCGGGCGACGACGTCGCCGGTGACTTCATCACGGATCTGGACCAAGGCCGCACCCTTCCCGAACGTTGGGCAGGCGACGAGACGATCCGTGCAGGCGGGCTGCACGGGGCGATGGGGGCTTGCGATGCCGGACGCCCCCGATCGGAGTGCCCAGCCTTCGCGTCATGACCTTGAAGAGGTTTAGATGACGTATTGCTGAAGGGGCGGGAAGCCGTTGAACGCCACCGCCGCGTAGGTGGTGGTGTAGGCGCCGGCGCCCTCGATCATCACCTTGTCGCCGATGGAGAGGGACACCGGCAGCGGGTAGGGCACCTTCTCGTAGAGCACGTCGGCCGAATCGCAGGTCGGGCCGGCGAGCACGCAGGGGGCCATGCGGTCCTCGTCGTGCTCGGTGCGGATCGCGTAGCGGATCGACTCGTCCATGGTCTCGGCGAGGCCGCCGAACTTTCCGATGTCGAGATAGACCCAGCGCACCTCGTCCTCCGCGTCGGACTTGCGCGAGACCAGCACCACCTCGGCCTCGATCACGCCGGCATTGCCGACCATGCCGCGGCCCGGCTCGATGATGGTCTCCGGCATGCGGTTGCCGAAGTGCTTGGTCAGTGCGCGGAAGATCGCGTCGCCGTAGGATTCCACGCCCGGCACCGCCTTGAGGTACTTGGTCGGAAAACCGCCGCCGAGATTGACCATCTGCAGGCTGATGCCGCGCTGGGCGCATTCCGCGAAGATCATCGCCGCGGAGGCGAGCGCGCCGTCCCAGGCACCGGTGTTGCCCTGCTGCGAACCGACGTGGAACGAGACGCCGTAGGCGGTCAGGCCGTGGCGGTAGGCGTGCTCCAGCACGTCGACGGCCATCTCCGGCACGCAGCCGAACTTGCGGGAGAGCGGCCACTCGGCGCCGGCCCCGTCGCAGAGGATGCGGCAGAACACCTGCACGTCGGTCGCCTCGACCCCGGCGGCCTCGGCCGCGCGGGCGATCTTCTCGACCTCGGCCTCGCAGTCGACGGCGAACAGGCGCACGCCGAGCTTGAGGGCGCGGCCGATGCAGCGCTCCTTCTTGATGGTGTTGCCGAAGGAGACGCGGTCGGCGGTGGCACCGGCGGCGAGCGCCATTTCGACCTCGACCACCGAGGCGGTGTCGAAGCAGGAGCCCATCTCGGCGAGGAGGCGCAGCACCTCCGGAGCCGGGTTCGCCTTCACGGCATAGAACACGCGGGTATCGGGGAGGGCACGGGCGAAGGCCGTGTAGTTGTCCCGCACGACCTCGAGGTCGAGCACCATCACCGGGCCCTCGTCCTGGCCCATGTCGCGGCGTGCGCGCAGGAAATCGCGGATACGATCGGTCATGGTCGTTCCAACCCACAGGTTCGCGAGCGCCCTCACGGGGCGCGCTGTCGAATGTCAGGACGACAGGATGCCGTCCGGCGTCTGGGGGCGCTGCGACGCGACGCGCCGCGTGCTTTGGAGACACGCGAGGGCATCGCAGGCGCGAGAGCACCCGGAACCTGCCTTGGATTGGAAGGGGAACCCCACCGCACGCCGGGCAAAGAGAAACAAGCCTCTTCGGTGCCGGCCTTTGGAGGGCCGACGAGACCAAAAAAGCCCGTTCGTCGTTGCTTTAAGCTGCGTCCCCCGTGGAGAGCGGGGTTCGCCGGTTTCGCCTCCGGCTGCCGGTTGTTGTCGGGGTCCGGTGTCGCCACCTGGATGCCGGCCGGAGGGAATCCACCCTGGCGACCATCGATCCTTTAAGACCCCTGGCGGCTGTCCGGCAGTTGGCCGGATGCCCACCAACCGACACGCGGCCACAGGCACGTGCGAAATTGGGCAAGGCGCATATACGTTCAGGCTGTTCTGGCGACAAGGGAAAACCGTGATGTTTCCCTCGATTTCCCCGTCATCACCGGCACTGTTGCGCAAAGGCCTCGCAGGCGGTGTCCCGGTCTGTAATGGGCCCTTCCCAAGCGGGTGCGGACCGGTCATCAAGCGCACGGTTTTCCTTCCAGCCGCACCGGATCGCAGGACGATGTCAGAACCCAACCGGCGCAGAATCGTCCAGGGACTTGCCGTCACGACGATCCTGGCGTCGACCGGCGCGGCCCGGGGGCAGCGTCGCGACGGCCGGCCGGACACCCCGTTCGGCTTCGCCGACGTGGAGCGCCGGGCGCAGGATCTGGCGAAGGTCGCGTACGATCCGCGCGTTCCGGCGCTGCCGGCGCCGATCGCCAAGCTCGATTACGATGCCTGGCGCGACATCCGCTTCAAGCCCGACAAGGCCTTCCTCGGCGAGGGAAGCCCGTTCCGGCTCCAGCTCTTCCACCTCGGCTTCCTCTATACCCGCCCGGTGACGGTGAACCTCGTGCGCGGCGGCGTAGCGACCCCGATCGCCTACCAGTCGAGCCTCTACGACATGGGGCGGACGAAACTCGACAGGGCGCTGCCCGTCGATCTCGGATTCGCAGGCCTGCGCATCCACGCCCCGCTCAACAAGCCGAACCTCCTCGACGAACTGATCGTCTTCCTGGGCGCCAGCTACTATCGCTTCCTCGGGCGCGACCAGCTCTACGGCCTCTCGGCGCGGGGCATCGCCGTCGACGTCGAGGGGCAGCGCGGCCCGGAGGAGTTCCCGGTCTTCCGCGAGTTCTGGGTCGGCGTGCCGGAGCAGGCGGACGCCCCCCTCACGATCTACGCGCTGCTCGACGGCCCCTCGCTCACCGGCGCCTACCAGTTCACCGTGACGCCGGGCGACGAGACCGGCGTGGCGGTGCGCGCGACCCTGATCCCGCGGGTGGACCTCGCGACGGTGGGGCTCGCGCCCCTGACCTCGATGTACTTCATCGGCGAGAACGACCGTCGGCACGCCGACGACTACCGGCCCGAACTGCACGATACCGACGGGCTCCAGATGGCGGCCGGCAGCGGCGAATGGCTGTGGCGCCCCCTGCACAACCCGCGCGACCGACGCATCTCGTCCTTCGCCGACCGCGACCCGAAGGGCTTCGGCCTGATGCAGCGCGACCGGCACTTCGAGAGCTACCAGGATCTCGAAGCGTCCTACGACCGCCGGCCCGGCTACTTCGTCGAGCCGGACGGCGCCTGGGGCGAGGGCGCGGTGATGCTGATGGAATTGCCCACCGACACCGAGACCAACGACAACATCGTGGCCTGCTGGCGGCCGGCGCGGGCCTACCCGGCGGGGACTCCGGTGAACCTGTCCTACCGCGTGCGCGCGGTCGGCGGCGCGGCGCTGCATCCCGGCGGACGGGTGGTGAACACCTTCAGCGTCGCCCCGGTGGCGAGCGGCACCGCCAAGGCCGAGGAGGCCAAGGGTGGCCTGACCCGGCGCTTCCTGGTGGATTTCACCGGCGGCGACCTCGGCTACTACCTGGCCGATCCGAGCCGGGTGGAGGTGGTGGCGAGCACCTCGGTCGGGCGCATCGGCGCGACCTCGGTGGCGCCCAACGCGCACATCGAGGGTCTCCGGGCGGCTTTCGACGTCACCCTCGAGGTTCCGGGTCAGTCCGCCGACCTGCGCCTCTTCCTGCGCGCGTCCGGCCGCACCCTCTCGGAGACCTGGACCTATCCCTGGACCGCCCAGTGAGCGCGCCCTCGATCAAGACCGCTTCGGCGCCGCTGGTAGAGATCCGACCCGCGACGCCGGAGGATCTCGATGCGCTGGTGGCCCTCGAACATGCCGCCTTCGTCAGCGACCGCGCCGAGCGACGGGCGATCCGCCACGCGATCCGGTCTCCGAGCATGTCGCTCCTGGTGGCGATCATCGGCGACGAGGCGGGGCAGGCGACCCTCGTCGGCTCCGCAACGCTGGAGCGCCGACGCGGCAGCCGCAGCGCGCGGCTGTCCTCCATCGCGGTGTCTCCGGCCCGCGCCGGCCTCGGCCTCGGCAGCCTCGTGCTGGATGCGGCCGAAGCCGATGCGCGGGCCCATGGCTGCACCCGCCTCCGGCTCGAAGTCCGCGCCGATAACGGCGCCGGCATCCGGCTCTACGAGCGGCGCGGCTACACGCGCTTCGCCGTCATCCCCGACTATTACGAGGACGGCATGGAAGCCTGGCGCTACGTAAAGGCCCTCTGAGACGCGAAAGCCCGCCCCGGTGGGACCGGAGCGGGCACGGTTAACCTCCGTAGGTCGGACGGCTGGCGTCAGTCGCAGCTCTCCTTGGTCACCGTCTTGCGGTCGCCGAGGTCGTTCTCCTTGGTCACCGTCTTGGAGGAGCAACCGTCGCTGGACTCGCGGCGCTCGACCGTGCGGCTCTCGGTGGACGGGCGGTCGACGACGACGGTGTCGGGCGCATCGCGGCGAATGATCGTGGTCTCGGCCTGGACGGCCGAAGCGCCGAACAGCGTTGCCAGAGTCAACGCGGCGATGATGGGGTTGCGCATGAACATCTCCCTTGAGGAAAATCTGCTGCCCCAACGGCGACCCGAGCGAAACCGTTCCGCTTGATCCTGCTCGAAACTCGCGAATTCACCCGCTGCTCGGATTTCATCTGCGGAAGTCTCGCACCGGGTCCGCGAAGACCTCACCTCAGGGCATCGGCGATGACGGCCGCCAGTGGCGTCGTCGGCCGGCCGATCAGGGTGCGCAGGGCGCGGCCGTCATCGAACAGGGCACCGCGGGCGGCTCCCGCATCAGAATCCGCCAGGAGGCTCGCCACGCCCTCCGGCAGGCCCGCGCCGAGGAGCGCCGCCCGGTACTCCGCGGGCGGCAGGTCCTGATAGTGGATGGGCCGGCTGGAGGCGCGGGCGGCTTCGCTAGCGAAGTCCGCGAGGGTATAGGCCTCGTCTCCCGCCAGTTCGTGGATGCGCCAGACCGGCGCCTCGGCGGCGAGCACGGCCGCCGCGGCTTCCGCGTAATCGGCGCGGGCGGCGCCGGCGATCCGGCCCTCGCCCGCGCTGCCCAGCATCACTCCGTGGGCGAGGGCCTGGGGCAGGGAAGCCGTGTAGTTCTCGGTGTACCAGCCGTTGCGGAGGATCACGGTCGGCAGACCGGATTGAGCCAGGATCGCCTCCGTGGCGCGATGCTCCTCGGCGAGGCCGAGGGGCGAGGTGTCGGCGTGCAGCAGGCTCGTGTAGGCGATCAGCCCGATACCGGCGCGGCCGGCCGCTTCGATGACGTTGCGATGCTGAGGCACGCGCTGGCCGACCTCGCTGGAGGAGATCAGCAGCAGTCGGTCGATGCCCGCGAAGGCCTCCGCCAGGGTCTCGGGGCGTGCGTAGTCGGCACGGCGGACCGCGACGCCCTGGGCGCGCAGATCCCGCGCCGCGGAGGCCTCGGTGTCGCGAACCCCGGCCACGATCTGCGCCGCCGGCACCCGGCGGAGGAGCGCCGCGACGACGAGGCGCCCGAGCTGACCGCTCGCGCCGGTGACGAAGAGCTTTGCGGACGTGATCTCGGACATGTCTCGACCTTCCTGTGGTTCTAAACCCAGACGAGGTCTATAAAAGAGACTGGAATGCCCCGTAAGGCGGCAGGTTTTCGATCCCAGGTTACCCGAAGGGAACCCGCCATGACCGAAGACGCCCACCTCGCGGCGGCCGGGGACCTTTCCGATCGGTTCGCGGCTTGGCAGGAGTCCGGCCTCGAACCGCATCACTGTCCGGTCCGCGACGTGTTGGATCACCTCGGGGACAAGTGGACCACGCTGATCATCGTCCTGCTGTCCGGCGGCACCCGCCGGTTCGGGGCGATTCACCGGGCGATCCCCGACATCTCGAAGCGGATGCTGACGCAATCCCTGCGCGACCTCGAGCGCGACGGACTGGTGACCCGCCGCGTCTATCCGACGAGCCCGCCGAGCGTGGAATACGGCCTCACGCCGCTGGGCGGGTCGCTGCTCGGCCCCCTGGCGACGCTGGTCGCCTGGGCGGAACGAAACCATCCCGCGATCCGCGCCGCCCGGACGCGGTTCCTGGCCGAGGCATGAGCCCCGGCGGGCGCCCCGCTCAGCCCTCGATGCGCGAGAAGTCCGCGACCTCACGGGTCGCCGCCCGCAGGGCGTTGAGCAGGGCGAGGCGGTTCTGGCGCAGGGCCGGGTCGTCGGCGTTCACGGTGACCCGCTCGAAGAACGCATCCACCGGCGCGCGCAGCGTCGAGAGGGCCTGCATGGCGCCGGCGAAATCCTCCGCCGCCACCGCGGCCGACGCGGTCTGGCGCGCCGCTGCCAGGGCCTCGGCGAGCGCCCGCTCCTCGGGCTCGCCGCGGGCGGCTAGGTCCGCGTCCGGCGCGGCGTCGTAGGCGCGGCCGTCCTTCTTCTCCTCGATGCGCAGGATGTTGGCGGCACGCTTGTAGCCCGCCAGCAGATTCTTGCCGTCGTCCGTCTCGAGGAAGGTGCCCAGGGCCTCCACGCGGCGCACCACCATCAGCAGGTCGTCCTGGCCGGGCAGGGCGAAGACGGCGTCGATGAGGTCGTGCCGGGCGCCCTTGTCGCGCAGGTAGACCTTCAGCCGGTCGGCGAAGAAGGCGAGGAGGCTCGCGGCATCCACGTCCCCGGTGCTCCCGTCGGCGCTCGCCGTACCGCCGTAATTCGCATGGCCGTCGGCGGCCGCCTGATAGCCGTCGCGAAGCAGCGACAGCTTGACGGTGTTCTCGATCAGCAGCCGGATCACCCCGAGGGCTGCGCGGCGCAGGGCGTAGGGGTCCTTGCTGCCGGTCGGCTTCTCGTCGATGGACCAGAACCCCACGAGGGTGTCGAACTTGTCGGCGAGCGCCACGGCGACGGCGACGGGATCGGTGGGCACCCGGTCGGAGGGACCAACCGGCTTGTAATGGTCCTCGACCGCCGCCGCGACGCTCGAAGTCTCGCCCTGAAGCGCCGCGTATTTGCGCCCCATCAGGCCCTGGAGTTCTGGAAACTCGCCGACCATTTCGGTGACGAGGTCGGCCTTGGCGAGCGTCGCCGCACGCTCGGCCAGATCCGGGTCGGCGCCGACCAGGGGCGCGAGCTCGCGGGCCAGGGCCGCGATGCGTTGCACCCGCGCGCCCTGCGTGCCGAGCTTTTCATGAAACACGATGCTGTCGAGCTTCGGCAGCCGGTCCTCCAGGCGGATCGCCTTGTCGGTCTCCCAGAAGAACTTGGCGTCCGACAGCCGTGCGCGGACCACGCGCTCGTTGCCGGCGGTGATGGCGAGGCCGCCGTCGCTGGCGATGAGATTCGACGTGAGGACGAAGGCCGGCGCCAGGGCGTCGGTACCCGCCTGGCGCAGGACGAAGCACTTCTGGTTGGCCCGGATGGTGGCGCGGATCGCTTCGGCCGGGATGTCGAGGAAGGCTTCGTCGAAGGAGCCCAGCAGCACCACGGGCCATTCGACGAGGCCGGCAACCTCCTCCAGCAGGCCGTCGTCCTCGACGAGTTCGAGGCCGCGCGCGAAGGCGAGGTCGCGGGCGTCGTGCAGGATGATGTCCTTGCGCCGCTCCACGTCGAGCACGACCTTCGCGCGCTCCAGGGCCTGGACATAATCGTCGAAGCGCCGGACCTCGATGGCCTCGGGCGCCAGGAAGCGGTGGCCGTAGGTGGCGGTCCCGGCCGCGATCCCGTCCACCGCGAACGGGACCACGTCCGGCGTCTCGGTCTCAGGCCCGAAGGTGGCCACGATGGATTGCAGCGGGCGCACCCAGCGCAGGGCGCCCGGCTGCGCCGAGGCCTTGCCCCAGCGCATGGATTTCGGCCACGGGAAACTGCGGATGATCTGCGGCAGGATCTCCGCCAGGACCTCGAGGGTCTCGCGGCCCGGCCGCTCGATCACCGCCACGTAGAACTCGCCCTTCTTCGGGTCCGTGACGATGGTAGCCTGATCGAGGCTCGCCAACCCGGCGCTCTTCAGGAAGCCCTGGACCGCGCCCTCCGGCGCTCCGACGCGCGGACCCTTCCGCTCCTCGCGCACGTCCTTGCCGCGCGGCGGCAGTCCGGCCACGTGCAGGGCCAGGCGGCGCGGTGTCGCGAAGGCCTTGGCGCCCTCGTAGAGGAAGCCGCGCTCGACCAGGGCGTCGGTGACGAGCTTCTTCAGGTCGTCGGCCGCGCGCCGCTGCATGCGGGCGGGAATCTCTTCGGAGCGGAGTTCGAGGAGGAGGTCGGGCATGGGATCAGGCGGCGTCCAGAAAGGGTGTTCGGGTTGGCGAGGCGCGGTCGGCGAGGCGGATCAGGCCGCGCCGCCCCCCGCCGTGCGCAGGTACGCCGCCCCGCAGGCCTTCGCGAGTTCGCGCACCCGCAGGATGTAGCTCTGGCGCTCGGTCACCGAGATGACGCCGCGGGCGTCGAGCAGGTTGAAGACGTGGCTCGCCTTGATGCACTGGTCGTAGGCCGGCTGCGCCATCCGGTGCCGGCCGGCCTCGTCCACGGGCGCGCCCGCGTCGAGGTAGGTCCGGCAGGCCTTCTCCGCGTCGGTGAATTGGCGGAACAGCATCGCGGTGTCGGCCGCCTCGAAGTTGTGCCGCGAATATTCCTGCTCGGACTGCAGGAAGACGTCGCCGTAGGAGACGCGGTCCTCGCCGGTGCCGCCGTTGAAGTTCAGGTCGTAGACGTTCTCGACGCCCTGGACATACATCGCCAGCCGCTCGAGCCCGTAGGTCAGTTCGCCCGCGACCGGGGCGCACTCGAAGCCGGCGACCTGCTGGAAGTAGGTGAACTGGCTCACTTCCATGCCGTCGCACCAGCATTCCCAGCCGAGGCCCCAGGCGCCGAGCGTCGGGCTCTCCCAGTCGTCCTCGACGAAGCGGATGTCGTGCAGCTTCAGGTCGACGCCGATGGCGTCGAGGGAGGCGAGGTAGAGCTCCTGAAGGTTGGGCGGGTTCGGCTTCAGGATCACCTGGAACTGGTAATAGTGCTGTAGCCGGTTCGGATTCTCGCCGTAGCGGCCGTCCTTCGGGCGGCGCGACGGCTGGACATAGGCGGCCTTCCAGGGCTTCGGACCGAGGGCTCGCAGGGTGGTGGCCGGATGAAAGGTGCCGGCGCCGACTTCCATGTCGTAGGGCTGCAGGATGACGCAGCCCTGCGCCGCCCAGAAGCGCTGCAGGGTCAGGATCAGGCCCTGGAACGACGTTTTGGGCGCGAGATCGACGGCGCTCGACATGGAATTTCCGGTCCGTGGAGGGGCGGCCAGCGTTTAAGAGGCGGCTCCCCCGTGTCAAGCGACGGGACGGGACGATAGGCGTGCGCCGACGCACACAATTCTGCCACGATCCGTCATAGCGATGGAACGGTCTCGCTTGCTGCCAAGTTTATCGGGCAATCAAGGGGTTCTCGCCGCCCTCCAGGGCGGTCGACAATTGGATCATCGCGCCATGCGCTCGTCTTTTGCAGTCTTCGCCGCCCTCGTCGCAACGTCCCTGGTCGCCACGCCGATGGTGATCTCGGCCTCGAACGCCCTCGCTACGGCCGAATATTCCGATGCCGTGACGATGCCGGCCGCCGTTACACCGATCGAGGTCTCGGCCGTGCCGGCGCCCGTCGCAGCGGAGACCTGCACCCGGAAGGTCCGGGTGGTCTATGCCGGTTACGGCACCGAGGCCTGCAAGCGCTGAGGCCCTACAACCCGTAACGGGCGAAAGCGGCGCGATCCTCGATCGCCGCCATGACTTCGCCCACGACGCTGCTGCCCGGCGCGGAGCGCCGGAGCAGGCGAGCCACGAGCGAACCCTTCTTCTCGGCGATGAAGACGAGGTCCACCTTCTCGCCGTAGCGCGCCCGCAGGGTCGAGCGGGCGTCGCCCAGCGCATCCACCAGCCCGAGCGGCAGTGCCTGCTGCCCCGTCCAGACCGCTCCGGTGAAGAGATTCTCGCCGTTCGGCGCGAGCTTCGGACGGCGCGACCCGACGAGGGCCGTGAACAGTTTCTGCACATCGGCCTGGATGGCCTTCAGACGCTCCACATCGGCGGGGTCCTCCGGCCGGAAGGGATCGAGCATCCCCTTCGCCTCGCCCTGGGTATGAACCCGGCGGTCGATGCCGATGCGCTCGATCAGCCGATCGAAGCCGAAGCCTGCCGAGACGACTCCGATCGATCCGACGAGGGACATGGGATCGGCGATGATCTCGTCCGCCGCGCAGGCGATCATGTAGCCGCCCGAGGCCGCCACATCCTCCACGAAGGCGAGGACGGGTAGCTTCTTCTCGCTTGCCAGCGCGCGGATGCGCTGGTGGATCAGGTGCGACTGGGCGGGGGCGCCGCCGGGCGAATTGATGACCAGCGCCACCGCCGAGATGCCGGGCGTCGCGAAGGCCCGCTCCAGGCTGCTCGCCAGACCACCGATCGAGAGGCCCGCCCGGAAGGGCGACACCGCGCCGATCGCGCCGCTGAGACGCAGGACGGCGACGCGCGGAACCTCCCGGCGCCAGCGCCGGGGCAGAAGCGCGCGCAGGGGACCCGGCAGGGAAACTGGCATGCTGTCGCGACTCGGGTTCGAGGGGAGGGGGCGGCACCACGCGCCAGCCGAGACGGCCGGGCCGGCCGTTCCGAGCGCTGAGGTGGGGCGGGACGAACCATTTTGCCAGCGTCGTCGTTGTCGCCTCACGCCGCCGAACCTTGGCGGCTGTGGGCGTTCGGGATGCCCACGCAGCAGCAAGGGAGACATGACCATGCGCGTGATGCGTTGGATGGTTATCGCACTGGGAATGCTGGCCGGTGCGATGGGCTTCGGAGCGACGGCGAACGCCGCGCCCCTACCGGTCGCAGCCGCCGCGACCCAGGCCGAGGCGCCCTTGCTGGCGCAGGCGCGTTGGCACGGCTACCGGCGCCACTGGCATCACCGCCGCCATTGGCACCATCGTCATCACTGGCACCACCGCCGCCACTGGCATCGCCGCCATCACTGGCACCATCGGCACCACTGGCGCCGGCATCATGGCTGGGGCCACCGCCACTACGGCTGGCATCGTCCCTATCGGGTGCGGACCTTCTACTGACGGAGTGCTCAGGCTGGATCGGCCTTTGCGCCGATCCAGCCTCGGCCCGCGCTGAGGTCCGCCAGGATCGGCGTGAAGCGACCACCCTCGTCGTGAAGGTCCAGCGGGGGCAGCAGCGCGAACGGGGCCCGGCTTCCCTTCACGGCGGTGACCAGGATGCGGATCGCCGGCCGGTTCGCGTCCGCGTGGACCGGACGCACCGAGACCGCCCCGAAGCGTCCGGCCAGGGCTTCGAGACAGGCGGGCAGATGATCCGCCCGATGAATCAGGCCCAGCCGTCCGTGCGGACGCAGCAGGTCGACGCAGGTGCGCAGCCAGGCATCCAGGCCGCCTTCCGCGAAGTCGTGGGCGCTCGCCTTGCCGACGACCGGCGAGGATCGGTGCTGGCCCGGCTCGAAGAAGGGCGGGTTGGTTAGGACGCAGTCGGCCAGCCCGGGCGCCAGCCCGGCGGCATGCCGTCGCGTGCCTGGGGCCAGCACGTCCGCCTCGATGATCGTCGTGCGGGCGGCGAGGCCGTTCTCCTCGGCATTGCGCCGGGCGAAATCGGCCAGCGCGGGATCGCGCTCCACCAGCACCGCGCGGCAGCCGGGGCTGCGGAGCGCCACCGCGAGGCCGACCGCTCCACTCGCCGCACCGACGTCGCAGACCACCTCGCCGGGCTCAGGCGCGATGAGGCCCGCCAGCAGCACCGCGTCCGTTCCCGCCCGATGGGCGCCGCGCGGGGGTTGATGCAGGCGCAGCCGCCCTCCGAGCCAGAGGTCGGGGATGCACTCAGGCATCGCGCAACTCATGGGCGAGGCCGGCGTCGATGAGGAGCCTGCGCGCCTGCATCGCCTGGTCGTGCGGCACCAGAAGTCGTCTTGCGAAGGCGCCGATCGAACCTTCGAGCAGGCTCATGTGCTGGTCGGCCACCAGGGCCGGAATGGCGGCGGCTTCGAGAATCGACTGCGCGAAGCCGATCAGGACGACATCGTTGCTGCGGATCAGTTCGGTCATACAACCTCTCCCGGGCATCGATCCGGATGCCGCCGTCGGCAATACCTTGCGGCATGGTGCGTGTTGCAGCGCCCCCGGGCGCATGCGATGGGGTGTCACGGACGCGGCCGATCAGGCTGCGCCACGTTGGCGTAGGGAAGCGGGAGGCCTCAAGGTCTTGGGCGTCGTAGTTCCGATCGATGAGAGAAGCCCCGATCCGGAGGCGAGCCTGGCCGACCTCGTCGCCCTGGTGTCCGGGGGGATGGAGCGCGTCAACGCGACGATCCTGTCCCGGACCGGCTCCGACGTCCAGATGATCCCGGAGGTCGCCAACCACCTCATCTCCTCCGGCGGGAAGCGCCTGCGTCCGATCCTCACCCTGGCGACCGCCGACCTCTGCCACTACGCCGGCGACGGCGCGGTGAAGCTCGCCGCCAGCGTCGAGTTCATGCACACGGCGACGCTGCTGCACGACGACGTCGTCGACGGCAGCGACATGCGACGCGGCAAGGTCGCGGCCCGGATCAAGTGGGGCAACGAGGCCAGCGTCCTCGTCGGCGATTTCCTCCTCGGCCAGGCCTTCCGCATGATGGTCGAGGTCGGGTCCCTGAAGGCCCTCGACATCCTGTCCGCGGCGGCCACGATCATCGCCGAGGGCGAGGTGATGCAGCTCACCGCGGCCAAGAACACCGGGACGAGCGAGGACGAGTACCTCGCGGTGATCAGCGCCAAGACCGCCGAGCTGTTCGCCGCCGCCTGCGAGGTCGGACCCGTTCTGGCGGAGCGCGGCGAGGCCGAGCAGGCGGCCTGCCGGGCCTACGGCATGAATCTCGGCATCGCCTTCCAGCTCATCGACGACGTGCTCGATTACGGCGGCACCAGCGACACCCTGGGCAAGAACGTCGGCGACGATTTCCGCGAGGGCAAGATCACGCTCCCCATCGTCCTGGCGGTGCGGCGCGCCACGGGCGGCGAGCGGGCCTTCTGGAAACGTACCCTCGAACTCGGCGAGGTCACGGATGCCGACCTCGACACTGCGCGCGCGATCCTGCGGAAGCATGGGGCGCTCGAGGAGACGATGGCCCGGGCTCGACTCTACGGCGATCGCGCCCGGGACGCTCTCAAGGCGTTCCCGGCCAGCCCGATGAAGCACGCCCTGCTGCAGGTCGTCGACTTCTGCATCGCCCGGGCACACTGAGCGTCCCGGCGCTGCGGCGGTCCGTCAGGCTGCCGCCTGGCGCATCGCCGGCGTCGGCGCGATAGCGGCGAGGCCGCAATCGGAGCCCTCGGACGTTTCGGCTTCAGACGGCGCGATCACGATTCTGCCGTCCGCATCGGACCATTGCGTGAGGAGCCCGTCGGTCGTGGCCTTGTCCATGGGTCGCCCGAAGAGGTAGCCCTGGCCGTAGGTGCACCCCTGACCAGCCAGCCAGTCGACGCTGGTCCCGCTCTCGATGCCCTCGGCGGTGGTGAGAAGGCCGAGGCTGGAGCCCAGGGCGATGATCGCATCCACGAGCTTGGCCCGATCGCTGCTCTCGCGCATCGATTCCACGTAGCTGCGATCGATCTTGAGCTTGTCGAATTGCAGCTCGCGCAGATGGTACAGGCTGGAATAGCCCGTCCCGAAATCGTCGAGGGCGATGCGGACGCCGAAATTCTGAAGCGACTTCAAGGCGATCCGCGCCGCTTCGAGATCGTTGACGAGCGCCGTCTCGGTGATCTCGATCTCCAGGCGGCCCGGCGCGAATCCGGTCTCCGTCAGGATGCCGAGGATGTGCTTGGGCAGGTGCGGATCGCGCAGTTGCAGCGGCGAGATGTTGATCGCCAGTTGGAGATGGGCCGGCCAGAGCCGAGCGTCCCGGCAGGCTCGGCGCATCAGCGACCAGGTGAGCTCGGCGATCAGGCCGGTCTCCTCAGCGAGGCTGATGAAATCGGCAGGGGTGAGGACGCCCAACCGGGGATGATTCCAGCGGGCCAGCACCTCGAACCCGATCAGATCGCGGCCGGGCAGGGACACCACCGGCTGGTAGAACGGCTCGATCTCGCCCTGCTCGATGCCGACCCGCAACTCGCCCTCAAGCCGGGCCCGCGCCTTCAGGGCCTGACTCATGTCGAGATGGAAGAACCGGTAGGTCCCGCGCCCATCCCGCTTACCCTGGTACATGGCGACATCGGCGGCGTGCAGCAGCGCCTCGGCGGTCCGGCTTTCCTCCGTCGCCGTCGCGATGCCGATGGTGGCGCCGATTTCGAGACGGCTCTGGGTCCAGGCGATCGGCTGTGAGAGCGAGTCGATGACGCCTTGTGCGAGGCGAGCGAGGACTTCCGGATCGCTGCCGCCGTCGAGGAGCAGAGCGAACTCATCGCCCCCGAGACGCGTGACGAGGCTCTGGGCCGGGGCAAGAGCCCGCAGGCGGTCGGCGATGACGCAGAGGACCGCATCACCCGCGGCATGACCATGCACGTCGTTGATCGGCTTGAAGCGGTCGAGGTCGATCAGCATCACGGCAACCCGTGGAAGATCAGAGGCCGCGCGGATGCGCGCTTCGAGGGTTTCCCGGAACAGCCGGCGATTGGCGAGACCCGTCATCGCATCGTGGCGTGCGACGGCCTCGGCACGGGCCTCAGCCCCGTCCCGATCCAGCATTACCTTGCGCAGTTTGAACGACTTGCGAATCGCCGCAACGACCACGCCCAGGCTCATGCAAAGGGACAGCATCAGGAGATCGTGAAGCTGATGCGTCCGGGTCGCGTCGAGGAGAATCGTGAAGAATCCGAGCTGGGTGCCGACGATCCAGATGCAGCAGCCGATCATCATCAGGCAGAGGAGTTCTCTGAGTTCGCCCTCTCCCCAAGAGTTGTTTTTGTGATCGGGCATGCACCGCTCCTTGCGCGGGCCGACCCTGCAGACTCAAATCTTGAGCGAGCGTAAAGCTGACGCCGCAAGTCGGCGTGGATGCAGGAAAAGTTGCTATCCGACCGGGATGCCGAATGCTTAGCGCAGCATCGCCGCGCTGACCCACCAACCAGGGTAAGCCCGCCCGATGCTGCGCGCGGCGCGGGCCGCCTCGGATCGATGCTCGAAGATTCCGAACACCGTCGCACCGGACCCCGACATCCGTGCCAGGCGGCAGCCGGGGGCGGCCCGCAGGGCCTCGAGTGCCACATCGATCACCGGGGCGATGCTTCGCGCCGGAGCTTCCAAGTCGTTGCGCGCGGGGGTGATCGTGCGCAGGAGCGCATCCGCCCCGAGGCCGGCGGCGATGACGGGATGGGCGCCTGTGCCATGGCGATCGCCGACCGCGAGACCGAGGGCCCGGAACACCGGCGCGGTCTCGACCGGGACGCCCGGATTGATGAGGACCGCCGGCAGCGCGGCCAATTCCAGGGCGGGTCCCACGGCCTCGCCCGCCCCCCGCATCATGCGGGCGCGGGGCACGAGGCAGACCGGGACATCGGCTCCCGTGGCCCGCGCCGCCGTCACGAGGTCCGGGTGGTCCGGTGGCAGATCGTTCAGGCGGCCGAGGAGGCGCAGGGCCGCTGCGGCGTCGGAGGAGCCGCCGCCGATCCCCGCGGCCACCGGAAGCCGCTTCACCAGATGGAAGGCGCCGTGGCGCAGGCCCGGCCGCAGGCGCGCGAGGTGCCGCGCCGTGCGGATGACGAGATTGTCGCCGAGGGGGCCGGCCGGGCCGGCCGTCGGGCCGGAGACGGTGAGCGCCAGCTCGTGTCCCGGCGAGAGCGTGAGCGTGTCGCCCGCCCCGGTGAAGACCACGAGGCTTTCGAGCTCGTGGTAGCCGTCGCCTGCCCGGCGGCCCAGGACGTGGAGGGTGAGGTTGATCTTCGCCGGAGCGCGGGTGACGAGGGGGGACACGGACACTCGGAGCTGAAGGGTCGGGCAATCGCGAGGCCGGTCTGACCCCGCGATGCGCGTCCCGTCAAGCCTCCGGTGCGATCAGCCGCCGCTCTTCTTGTCGGCCGCCCCCGGAGGCTCGTTCGGGGCCGGAGCCCCCTTCGGCAGTTCCGGGTTGACCTTGCTCTCGGGCGGGTTCTCGGCGGTGGCCGCAGGCTTGTCGAGTTCCGGCAGGCCGTCCTTCAGCTTGGCGTTGATCTTCTCGAGATCGTCCGGCTCAGGGTTCAGGTCCTTGGCGTGCTGCCACTGGAACTTGCCCTCCAGGCGACGGCCGGCTCGCCAGTAGGCGTCGCCGAGGTGGTCGTTGATGGTCGGGTCGCCGGGCTTCAACTCGATCGCCTTTTCCAGCTCGCGCACAGCGTCGTCCCAGCGCCCGAGGCGGAAATAGGCCCAGCCGAGGCTGTCGATGATCATGCCGTCGCGGGGCGCCGCATCGACGGCCTGCTTCAGCATCGTGAAGGCTTCGTCGATGTTCATGTTCTGGTCGACCCAGGAATAGGCCAGGTAGTTCAGCACCTGAGCCCGGGCGCCGGGCTGGCTCGCGGGCACCAGTTCCAGGGCCCTCTTCAGGTCGGCCTCGGCCTTGGGCCACTGCTTGGCGCGCTCGTAGGCCGTCCCGCGGAAGTAGAACGTGGTCCAATAATTCGATGCCGGCCGGTCGCCGATCAGCGCGATGGCGCGGCTGTAGGTCTCGGCCGCCTCCTCGTACTTCTTGCGCGAGCGCTGGACGTTGCCGAGCGCCGTGACGACGTCGATATCGTCCGGATGCGCCTTCATGGCGGCGTCCAGATGAGCGATGGCCTCGTCGCCCTTGCCCATCTGCTCGAGGTTCAGCCCGACCTGGACATCGGCGTTCAGGCGCAGGGGGGAGGTGGTCGGGATCTGCGAATAGGCTTCGTTGGCCCGCTCGGTCTGCTTCATCCGGTCGAGGAGGTCGGCCAGGGTCAGCCGCGCCAGGGCATGCTCGGGCGCGAGGTAGAGGGCGAGGCGCAGGTAGACCACCGCCGGCAGCTCGTCACCCTGCGTCGAGCCGGCCGAGCCGAGCCCGTACAACACCTCGCCGGCACCCTCCTGGGCCGAGTTGACCAGGCGGCTGAGGGGCTTGCCCTCCTTCAGCTTGGTCAGGGCGTCGCGCACGATGGGATGGCGCGGCAGCAGCTTGTCGAATTCGGTGTAGGCCTGGATCGCGAGGTCGGTGCGTCCGGCCTGGGCCTCGAAACGGGCATAGGCATCGACGATGCGCAGGGTGTTGCGGTCGGCATCGTAGGCGGCCTTGAGGCGCCGCTCGGCTTCCGCCTGGTCGCCCACCAGGCTGGCGATCAGGCCGGCATGGAAGTCGCGGAAGGTGTTGTAGTAACGCTCGCCCTTCAGCTTGTTGATGGTCTCGAGCGCACGCTTGCCGTCGTTGGCCCCGGCGAAGGCCCAGGCCGTGAGCAGCGTACCGGTGAGGTCGGCGGCGGCACCCCGGCCGCTGCGGGCGAAATTCTGGCGGGCCTGCGCGAACTGGCCGGCCTTGATCTGGCGTACGCCGAGGGCGAGCTGGGCGAGACCGTTGGAGCCGTCGCGGCTCGTCAGCCGCTCGGCGGCCCGGAAGGCATCGGGCAGGGAGCCGTCGGCGAGCAGCGACACGAAGGCGCGCTCCAGCAGTTCGGCGTTGCGCGGGTCGGCCTTCACCGCCTCGCGATAGAAGCTCGCGGCGGCCGCGGTGTCCTTCGAGGCGCCGGCGATATAGGCGGAGAGGAAGTTGCCTTCGAGGGATTCCGCCGGTTCGTACTCGGAGACCGGCGCGGATTCCCGCGGTTGGGCGGCGTAGGCCGCCGGGGAGGCCGCGAGGCAGACGGCGAGGGCCGAGAAGACCCGGCGTCCGGTCCGGCGGGTTTTGGCGTTTCCGTTCATGGGCACCGATCGCGGCTCCTGCGCACCGGCCATCTCGATGGCCGGGCTCGATTGGGGCGGGACACTGGACTCTTACCGCCATCCTCGCAAGGCGTAAGGATGGCGGCGCGCGTCGCCCGCCATCCCGTCTCTCTCATCCGTGAAGCAGCCTGCCCTCACATGTTCGGATAGTTCGGTCCGCCCGGTCCTTCCGGGGTCTCCCAGTTGATGTTCTGGTTCGGATCCTTGATGTCGCACGTCTTGCAGTGGACGCAGTTCTGGGCGTTGATCTGGTAGCGCACGCCCTCGCTGGCGCCGGCATCCTCCACCCACTCGTAGACGCCGGCCGGGCAGTAACGTGCCGACGGTCCGCCGTAGACGTCGTGCTCCGAGGCCTTCTGCAGCTCCATGTTCCGGACCTTGAGGTGGGCCGGCTGGTCCTCCTCGTGGTTGGTGTTCGAGAGATAGACCGAGGAGAGCCGGTCGAAGGTCAGTTTGCCGTCGGGCTTCGGATAGACGATCGGCTTCACGTCCTTGAGCGGCTTCAGCGTCTCATGATCCGGCTTGCCGTGCTTGAGCGTCCCGAAGGGCGAGGCCTCCAGAATCGTGTTCGACCACATGTCGAGGCCGCCCAGCCCGACGCCGACGAGGGTTCCGTATTTCGACCAGAGCGGCTTGACGTTGCGGACCCGCTTCAGGTCCTGCCCGATGGGGCTGTCGCGCCATCCGTTCTCATAGGTCGCGAGCTCGTCGCCCTGGCGACCGGATTCAAGCGCCTGGGCCAGGGCCTCGGCCGCCTGCATGCCGGAGAGGACCGCATTGTGCGAGCCCTTGATGCGCGGCACGTTCACGAAGCCGGCGGAATCGCCGACGAGGCAGCCGCCCGGAAAGACGAGCTTCGGCACGGACTGCCAGCCGCCCTCCATGATCGCGCGGGCGCCGTAGCCGATGCGCTTGGCCCCCTCGAAGGTCTCGCGGATCATCGGGTGGGTCTTGAAGCGCTGGAACTCCTCGAACGGCGACAGGGTCGGGTTCTCGTAGTTCAGGTGCGTGACGAAGCCGACCGAGAGCAGGCCGTCGTCGAAATGGTAGAGCCAGGAGCCGCCGCCGGCCTTGTTCGGCAGGGGCCAGCCCATCGTGTGCTGCACGAGCCCGGCCTGGAAACGGTCGGGCGCCAGCTGCCAGAGCTCCTTGACGCCGAGGCCGTACTTCTGGTGGTCGCTGTGGGCGTTGAGCTTGAACCGGTCGATCACCGTCTTGGTCAGCGAGCCGCGCGCGCCTTCGCCGAAGACCGTGTACTTGGCCCGAAGCTCCATGCCACGGGTGTAGTCGTCGCGCGGCTCACCGGACTTGCCGATGCCGAGATCGCCCGTGGCGACGCCCACGACGATGCCGGCCTCGTCATAAAGTACCTCGGAGGCCGGGAAGCCCGGGTAGATCTCGACGCCGAGTTCCTCGGCCCTGGCGCCGAGATACTTCGTGACGTTGGAGAGCGAGCCGACGAAATTGCCGTGGTTGGACATCAGCTTGGGGAAGAACAGGTTCGGCATGGTGACGCCGCTGTTCTTGGTCAGGAACATGAACTCGTCGCGCTCGACCGCCGTCTTCAGCGGCCGAGCGGCGTCCTCGCGCCAGCCGGGAAGCAGGCCGTCGAGCCCGGACGGGTCGATCACCGCACCCGACAGGATGTGCGCGCCGACCTCGGAGCCCTTCTCCACCACCACGATGCTCACATCCGGCGCCAGTTGCTTGAGGCGAATGGCGGTCGCGAGCCCGGCCGGACCGGCGCCCACGATCACCACGTCGAACTCCATCGCCTCGCGTTCGGGCAGCGCCATCCGTCATCCTCCTGTGGTGCATCCGCTTTCCGCGGGCGCGTTCGTCGTGCGATCCCATGTTTGAGGTTCACTCTCAACCCATTCCAACCTGGGAACGCAAGCGTCCCGCCGGCGCGGCACCCTGGGTGGTGACGATGTTGCACGGGGTAAAAGGTGGTGCGTGACGTCGCACGCCCAGTTGTCCACAACCCCTTCAGGCGCCACATCAGCGGGCATGAGTCACGGTGAAGACCGACATAGGGATCTGATCGCCAACCTCGACTTCCATGTCGAGGCGGGCCTCGACCTGTTCCTGGACGAGGCGCCGCATGATCGCTTCGCGGAAGCCGACGCGCCGGAGCCGTCGCGGCCCACCCGTGATCGGCCGGCGGCGGAGCGGCGGGCTCCCGAACGGACGCGCGCGCCCCTCGACGACACCTTCCGCACCGAACTGCCCCCGCGCGACGTTCCCGCGCCCGCACCGGCCCGGACCTACGGGCAATCGGCCTCGGCCAAGCCCGGCGATGCCGCCGGCGACGCCCGCGCGCGCGCTAAGGACGTTCAGACCCTCGAGGAGTTGGAAGCGCTGCTGGCGGGCTTCGACGGCTGCCCGCTGAAATTCACCGCCAAGAACCTCGTCTTCGCCGACGGCAATCCCACCGCCAAGCTGATGTTCATCGGCGAGGCGCCGGGCGCCGATGAGGATCGAATCGGCAAGCCCTTCATGGGTCGTTCGGGCAAGCTGCTCGACCGTATGATGGCGGCGATCGGCCTCGACAGAAGCAACGCCTACGTCACCAACATCGTGCCGTGGCGGCCGCCGGGCAATCGCAACCCGACCCCGCAGGAAGTCTCGATCTGCAGGCCCTTCATCGAGCGGCAGATCGAACTCGCCGACCCCGACCTCATCGTCTGCCTTGGCAGCCCGGCCACCCAGGCGATTACCGGTACCAAGGACGGTATTCTGAAAGCGCGCGGCCGCTTCTACCCGTACCGGGTCGGGACCCGCGAGATCCGCACCCTGGCGACGCTGCATCCAGCCTACCTGCTGCGCCAGCCGCTGCAGAAACGCCTCGCCTGGCGGGATTTCCGGACCCTGCGCGCGGCCCTCGACGGGAAGGCCTGAGCCGGGTAGGCCCGGCGGGCAAGCGGAACCGTATCCCGCGCCCGCGACTTACTTTACGCGGCCGTGTATGGGCTCGCGTGTCCGGACAGGGTGTAACGAGATCATGCGCTGGGAAGACTTCCGCTCTTCGGACAATGTCGAGGATCGGCGCGGCGAGGGCGGCGGCGGCGGTTTCGGCTTCCCCGGCGGCGGTGCCGGCGGCCTCGGCATCGGCACCATCGTGATCCTGTGCATCATCGGGTGGGTCACGGGCATCAACCCGGCGATCCTCATCGGGGGCGCCGAGCAGATGTCCGGCGGCGGGCGACCGCGCCAGGAGCAGGTCGACCCGCAGACCCAGGCCCAGCGCAAGACCAAGCCCACCGACGAGAGCGGACGCTTCGCCGCGGCGATCCTCGGCAACACCGAGGATGTCTGGAAAGAGGTCCTGCCGAACCAGACGGGACGCCAGTACCGACCGACCGCGATGGTGCTCTACACCGGCGGCACCCGCAGCGGCTGCGGCTCGGCCCAGGCTGCGATGGGGCCGTTCTACTGCCCGCTGGACAAGAAGGTCTATCTCGACACCTCCTTCTTCAAGGAGATGGAGCAGAAGTTCGGTGTGAAGGGTGACTTCGCCTACGCCTACGTCATCGCCCACGAGGTGGGCCACCACGTCCAGGACGAACTCGGCATCCTGGGCAAGGTCCAGAGCCGCCAGCAGAACGCATCCAGCAAGACGGAGGCGAACCAGCTCTCCGTGCGCATCGAGCTGATGGCCGATTGCCTCGCCGGCGTCTGGGCCAAGAACTCCAACGACAAGTACAATTCCCTTGAGCAGGGCGACATCGAGGAGGCCATGCAGGCGGCGAGCGCCATCGGCGACGACAAGCTCCAGAAGCAGTCCCAGGGCTACGCCGTGCCGGATTCGTTCACGCACGGTTCGTCCGAGCAGCGGATGCGCTGGTTCATGACCGGCTACCGCAGCGGGCAGACCAAGTCCTGCGACACGTTCCGGGCAGCGCGCAACTGAGGTGCAGGGGACGCGCTGTCCGGCTCCCGTGCTTTGGGATACCATCGTGCCGGTACCCCCCGGGTTCGGTTGAAGGCATTTCGTGATGGTCGCATCGGACAAGACCCGCAGCTTCATCCCGCTGGCCATCGCGGTGCTCACGGTCTCGGACACCCGCGTCGAGGAGGATGACCGCTCCGGCGACACCCTCGTGGAGCGCCTGAAAACGGCGGGCCACACCCTGGCGGCCCGCGCCATCGTCCCCGACGAGGTCGAGGCGATCCGCGG
Source organism: Methylobacterium sp. FW306-05-D (assembly GCF_058782155.1). Taxonomy (NCBI): domain Bacteria; kingdom Pseudomonadati; phylum Pseudomonadota; class Alphaproteobacteria; order Hyphomicrobiales; family Methylobacteriaceae; genus Methylobacterium; species Methylobacterium sp. FW306-05-D. Next base: position 34,903 of record NZ_JBYSXL010000002.1, on the reverse strand, counting down.
GCAGGTGGAGGCCTGGAGCAGCGACCCGGCGGTCGACGTCGTCATCACCACGGGCGGAACCGGGTTCACCGGGCGCGACGTCACCCCCGAAGCGATCGAGCCACTCTTCGAGAAGCGGATGGACGGCTTCTCGGCCGTCTTCCACCGGATCTCCTACGACAAGATCGGGACCTCGACCCTGCAGTCGCGGGCCACGGCCGGCGTCGCCAATGCCACCTACATCTTCGTCCTGCCCGGATCGCCCGGCGCCTGTCGCGACGCCTGGGACGGTATTCTGGCGGCGCAGCTCGATTATCGCCACCGCCCCTGCAACTTCGTCGAGATCATGCCTCGGCTCGACGAGCACCTGCGGCGGGGCGCTTCGATCACGGTCTGAGGCTCTGCCGGAAACCGGCCGTTCGAATCAGGCTCGATCGAGACGGGCCGAGAGTGCACGGACCTTCAGGCGGCGGCCGAAGGTCGGACCGGCCAGGAGACGTTCACGCCGGACGAGATCACCCGGTCGCGGAGCGTTGACGCCGATGACGCTCTCGCCACGGGCAGCCAGGCGTGCCGGCAGACCGGTATGCGAGCGCCGGAGACGGGCCAACGCGACCTCCGGCCGGGCCGTGCCGATGAAGCGGTCGACGAGGCGGATCCAGCCCTCCACCGGAACGTCGCCGGCCTCGAGGCAGAGCACCCAGTCCCGCCGCGCCGCCTTCGCCCCCGCCGACCAGGGCGACGACCCGCGTCCGCGCAGCACGACCTTGGCGCCGGTCGCCTCGGCCACCGTCTCGATCGCCGGGTTCGCCGCGGACACGATGATCACCGCATCGCCCACGAGCCCCGCTGCGACGCCCGCCACCAGCGCGCCGAGCGTATCGGCGAGTTGATCGACGGCATCGGGGTCGTTGGGCCGGGTCACTGAGATGAGAGCCGAGAGCATGCGCGCGCATACCGCATTTTTGCGTGGAGCAAAGCCATTCCACGGAAACGCATCGCCGACAGGCGGGTAGAAATGCCGAGGCAGACGGGATCTGCCTGAAATATCGGCAGTTTCCCCCGCGCGTGTTCGTGTTATGTTCCTGGTCGATCCGACGGATGATCAGTGCCGATGCCTCCAGACGCGCCTCGTTCTTCAACGGCCGACCTGGAGCCCTTACGGCGCCTCGGCGATACGACGCCGCAGCCGGCGGGACGGCGCGGACGGGGTGCGACAGCCAACCCGAGCGGACGCTACGAGGCGGCGCGGCGGGAAGCCTTCGACGACGGCTGGCACGGCATCGGGGAGGGGGCGCCCCTGCGGACCGAGGTGAGGCCGGAGCACGCCCGCACGCTCATCACCCGCAACACCTCGCCGGACATCTCGTTCGATCGGTCGATCAATCCCTACCGCGGCTGCGAGCATGGCTGCGTCTACTGCTTCGCCCGACCGAACCACGCCTATGTCGGTCTCTCGCCGGGCCTCGATTTCGAGACCAAGCTGTTCCGGAAGGTGGATGCCGGCGCCCTGCTCGAACGGGAATTGTCGGCACCGGGCTACAGCCCCGCCACCATCGCACTCGGCACCGCCACCGATCCCTACCAGCCGATCGAGCGGGAGCACCGCGTCACGCGCGCGGTGTTGGAAGTTCTGGCACGCTTCCGCCACCCGGTCGGGATCGTGACCAAATCGAATCTCGTCGTACGCGACATCGACCTGCTGACCGATCTCGCCCGGGACGGGCTCGTGAAGGTGGCGGTCTCGGTGACCACCCTCGATCCGGAACTGGCGCGCCGGCTGGAGCCGCGGGCACCCCATCCGACGAAGCGCCTGGAAGCGATCGGACGGTTGAGTGCGGCTGGCATCCCCGTGATGGTCATCGCCGCGCCGATCATTCCGTCGCTGAACGACCACGAGGTCGAGGCGATCCTGGCCCGGGCCCGCGACCTCGGCGCCGTGGAGGCGAGCCACGTGCTCCTGCGCCTGCCGCTCGAACTCGACGCCCTGGTGAACGACTGGTTTGCCGAGCACTACCCGGGCCGACAGCGGCACGTCATGTCGCTGGTCCGCGCGGCCCGCGGCGGACGCGCCTACGACGCGACCTTCGGAACGCGGATGACGGGCACCGGCGCCTATGCCGACCTCATCCGCCAGCGCATGCGCCTCGCCCGTCAGCGTCTCGGCTATCCCGAGGTGCGGCGGCGTCTGCGCACCGACCTGTTCAGAGTCCCGACGGACCAGTTGAGCCTGTTCTGAGGTCGTAGGCACGGGTGAAACTGAGGCGGTGGTGGGGAGAGCGGCCGCGGAGTGCGAGCCCGGCGAGGTGGGTACGCGTGCCGTAGCCGACATTGCTCGCCCAACCGTAATCCGGATAGCGGTGGGCGAGCCGCCGCATCAACGCATCGCGCAGGGTCTTGGCGACGATGGAGGCGGCCGCGATTTGCGGCACCAGCCGGTCGCCGCCGATCACGGCCCGGCCGGGCAAAGCAAGACCGGGAACGGGGTCGCGACCGTCCACCCAGACGGGCGCTTCGAGCCCCAGGGCCAGCACCGCCCGCCGCATGGCATCGAGGGTGGCGGCACGGACGTTGATCCGATCGACCAGGGCGCGCGAGCCGGCCGCCATTGCGACGCGGGCTTGCGCGCGGATCAGCGGGGTCAGCGCCTCGCGCTCGGCTGCCTTCAGGCGCTTGCTGTCGTCGAGGCGGGCGAACAGAGCGGGCGCGAGAGCGGCCGGGTCGAACCAGACCGCCGCGACGATCACGGGTCCGCAGAGGGCACCGCGTCCGACCTCGTCGCAGCCGATGACGGCCGGGAAGGTCTCTGCCAGGCGCGGGTCGAACGGCGGCATCGGGCATGTTCCTGGGCGGGGGACTGGCCCGCCCCCCTAACGCGGAGCGCGCGGCCGGTCCACGCCTCAGCGGAGTTCGACGACACCGCGCGGAGCGTCGTCCGAGGCCCGGAGCCGCATCGGTGCCGTGCCGTGGGCGCGGGCGATGTTGTCATAGAACTGGCGCGCGCTCTCCGCCCAGGTGTAGCGCAGGGCTTCGCTCCGGCAGCGGGCGCGCGGGATCGCGAGGGCGCCGAGGGCGGCCGTACGCAGGTCATGGTCGAGCACGCCGGCACCCGTCCGGCCGATCACGTCGAGGGGGCCGGTGACGGGATAGGCGGCCACGGGCACCCCGCAGGCGAGGGCTTCGAGGAGCACGATCCCGAAGGTATCGGTCAGGCTCGGAAATACGAAGGCGTCGGCGCCGGCATAGAGTGCGGCGAGGTCGGCGCCGGTCCGGGTGCCGAGGAAATGCGCCTCGGGCGCGATCGCTGCGAGGCGGGCCCGGTCCGGCCCGTCTCCGACGACCACCTTGGTACCGGGCAGGTCGAGACGCAGGAACGCTTCGAGATTCTTCTCCACCGCGAGCCGCCCCACCGACAGGAAGATCGGGCGGGGCAGGCCGGCGAGATCGGCCGGCTCCGGCATCACCGGCGAGCGCGGCCGGAACAGGTCGGTGTCGACCCCGCGGGTCCAGCGCATCAGGTTGGTGAAGCCGCGTGCTTCGAGGTCGCGCTCCAGGGAGGGTGTCGACACCATCGTGCCGTTCGCCGCGCCGTGGAAGCGGCGGAGCCAGGCGTAGCTCCAGGCTTCCGGCACCGGCGCCCGGGCCGAGAGGTATTCCGGAAACCGGGTGTGGTAGCTCGTCGTGAAGGGCCGGCGATGGGCCAGGCAGTAGCGCCGGGTGGCGTAGCCGACCGTTCCCTCCGTCGAGATGTGGACGTGGGTCGGACGAAGGTCGTTCCAGAGCTGCGACACGTGCCGCTTGGTCGCGTAGGCCAGCCGGATCTCCGGGTAGCCCGGCAGCGGCACGGACGCGAAGTCCTGGTGCGTCAGGAACACCGGATCGAAGCCGTAGGCGGCCCCGGCCGCCGCCATGTTCTCCAGGGAGCGGACGACGCCGTTCACCTGCGGGTGCCAGGCATCCGTGGCGATGAGGAGCCTCACGCGACCGCCCGGGCTCCGTCGGGACGCTGGCGTCCGACGAGGTCGGCCCGCGCGGTGCGTGCCCGCACCAGGCTCGGATAGTGCAGCACCTCCATGGTACCGTCGTAATGCTCGACGATGGCGGTGCAGGATTCCACCCAGTCGCCGGTGTTGAGGTAGGTCAGCCCGTTGATCTGGCGATTGGCCGCATGGTGGATGTGACCGCAGATCACCCCGTCGGCGCCGACGCGCTTGGCTTCGGCGCTCAGCAGTTCCTCGAACTTGCCGATGAAGTTGACCGCGTTCTTCACCTTGAGCTTGGCCCAGGCCGAGAGGGACCAGTAGGCGAGCCCGAGGCGACGGCGCGCCGTGTTGACGTAGGTGTTGATGAACAGCGCGAAGGCGTAGGCGCCGTCGCCCAGGAAGGCGAGCCACTTGGCATGGCGCACCACCATGTCGAACTGGTCGCCGTGGATGACGAGGTAGCGCTTGCCGTCGGCGGCCTCGTGCAGGCGCTGGTCGGCGATCTCGATGCCGCCGAAGGTCATGCCGATATAGTCGCGCAGGAATTCGTCGTGGTTGCCCGGGACATAGACCAGCGTCGAGCCCTTGCGCACCTTGCGCATCAGCTTCTGCACGACGTCGTTGTGGCTCTGGGGCCAGTACCAGCCGGATTTGAGTTGCCAGCCGTCGATGATGTCGCCGACGAGATAGATCTCGTCCGCATCGTAATCGCGCAGAAATTCCAGCAAAAGGTCGGCTTGGCATCCCTTGGTGCCGAGATGCATGTCGGACAGGAACAATGTCCGGACGCGGGTCGTCTCGGTGTCTTCGCCCACGCTCGCCTCCGGGACTGCCTTCCGTTGCCAGGAGCCAAACCGGATTCCCGTATCAGTTTGATGACGTCGCGGGTCGGGGAGGGCGCGTCTTCTGCGCCGCGACGTAAGCTCTTCTTCCACAAAAAAAATTTTGATTTGGGACCAAGTATTTCGGGTTTTCCTTTCTGCGGGAAGCGGGGCATAGTCCCGCTCAAGGTGCCCCACCGGGCCGCGTCCGAGGACGCATGACCGGAGCCCATCGAGGCGAACTAAGGGTGCCGTCCCCGGGGACGACGACGCTGACAACGGCCCAGCGGTGAACGCGTTTCGAGCGCGACCCGGCCCATGGAGAAGAGGCTTGAGGTATTCGGTGGCGCGCGCGGCGACGGGCGTCGAAGGTCAGCCTTCGGCGGCGACGGACATCGGTCCGGCATCCACGCGGACGTTGCGCGCGAACGAGTTCGTCCCGCGATTCATCTAACCAGCGGCTGCCAGGAACGTCCGGGTTCGACCCGGGCGCTCCGACGCGGTCCGCTTCAACCCTCGGCGCATCTGTGTCGCCGCACGCGGAGCGCGTGTCGGCGCAACGTAAGAAACGGAGAAAATCCCATGGCGGCAACGCGACGTCCCGGCCGGAACCACCTGTTCGTCCCGGGCCCGACGAACATCCCGGATCGCGTGATGCGCGCGATGATGGTGCAGTCCGAGGACCACCGCTCGGTGGATTTCCCGGCGCTGACCAAGCCCCTCTTCGAGGACACCAAGGCCGTCTACGGCTCGAAGGACGGCACCATCTTCCTGTTCCCGGCCTCGGGCACGGGCATCTGGGAGTCCGCTCTGTCGAACACCCTGTCGCGCGGCGACAAGGTGCTGGCTGCCCGCTTCGGCCAGTTCAGCCATCTCTGGATCGACATGGCCCAGCGCCTCGGTCTCGAGGTCGTCGTGCAGGACGAGGCCTGGGGTACGGGTGCGAACCCGGAGCGGATCGGCGAGGCCCTGCGCGCCGACAAGAACCATGAGATCAAGGCCGTCATGGTGGTCCACAACGAGACCGCCACCGGCGTCACCAGCGATGTCGGTGCCGTGCGCAAGGCCATCGACGCTGCGGGCCATCCGGCCCTGCTGTTCGTGGACGGCGTCTCGTCCATCGGCTCGCTGCCCTTCAAGATGGACGAGTGGAAGGTCGACTGCGCCATCGCTGGTTCGCAGAAGGGTCTGATGCTCCCGGCCGGCCTCGGCGTGATCTGCGTCAGCCAGAAGGCGCTCAAGGCCGCCGAGACCTCGTCGGGCCAGAACGACCGCCTGGCGCATGTCTATTTCGATTGGGCCGACCACCAGAAGCAGAACCCGGCCGGCTACTTCCCCTACACCCCGCCGCTGCCGCTGCTCTACGGCCTGCGCGAGGCGCTCGCCTGCCTCAACGAGGAGGGCTTGGAGAACGTCTACCACCGGCACCACGTGCTCGGCGAGGCGACCCGCCAGGCCGTGGCCGCCTGGGGCCTCAAGACCTGCGCCCAGGAGCCCAAGTGGAACTCGGACACCGTCACGGCGATCCTCGTGCCGGAGGGCGTCGATGCCGCCGCGATCATCAAGCACGCCTACGTGCGCTACAACCTGGCGCTGGGCGCCGGCCTCAGCCAGGTCGCCGGCAAGGTCTTCCGCATCGGTCACGTCGGTGACATGAACGAGCTGTCGCTCCTGGGCGCCATCGCGGGCGCCGAGATGGCGATGCTCGACCACGGCGTGAAGGTCCAGCCCGGTTCCGGCGTCGCCGCCGCATCGAGCTACCTGCGCGAGAACCCGCTGTCGAAGTCCTGAGCCCTCGGCGCCGGAGCGGGTCCGCCTGCTCCGGCGCCCTCGAACACCCTATCCGTGACCCGGCCGGATCGGCCAGAGGATTCCATGACGAAGAAGATCGTGTTCCTCGACCGCGAGTCCCTGGACGCCAAGGTCCGTGAGTTCAACTTTCCGCACGAATACGTCGAGTACGAGTCGACCTGGACGCCGGAAGAGATCGTCGAGCGCCTGGAGGGCGCCGAGATCGCGCTGATCAACAAGGTCCCGATGCGGGCCGAGACTCTGAAGCGACTGCCCGATCTGAAGCTGATCGCGGTGGCCGCCACCGGGACCGACGTGGTCGACAAGGAGGCCGCCAAGGCCCAGGGCATCACGGTCGTCAACATCCGCAACTACGCCTTCAACACCGTGCCCGAACACGTGATCGGCCTGATGTTCGCCCTGCGCCGGGCCATCGTGCCCTATGCCAATTCGGTGCGTCGGGGCGATTGGGCGAAATCGACACAGTTCTGCTACTTCGACTACCCGATCCACGACATCGCCGGTTCGACCCTCGGCATCGTCGGCTACGGAGCGCTGGGCAAGTCGATCGCCAAGCGCGCGGAAGCCCTCGGCATGAAGGTCATCGCCTACGACGTGTTTCCCCAGGATGGGCTCGTCGATTTCGAGACGATCCTGACCGAATCCGACGTCATCACGCTGCACGCGCCGCTGACGCCCGAGACCCGCAACATGATCGGGCGCGAGCAACTGGCGAAGATGAAGAAGCACGCGCTCCTCATCAACACGGCCCGCGGTGGCCTGGTGGACGAGGAAGCCCTCGCCGAAGCGCTCAAGGCCGGCACCATCGGCGGAGCGGGCTTCGATGTCGTGATGACCGAACCCCCGAAGAACGGCAACATCCTCTGCGAACTCGACCTGCCCAACCTCATCGTCACGCCCCACGTGGCCTGGGCGAGCAAGGAGGCGATGCAGATCCTGGCCGACCAGCTCGTCGACAATGTCGAGGCCTTCGTCGCCGGCAAGCCGCAGAACGTGGTGTAACGCGGGTCCGCGCTCCCCAAAGGCCGGGGCGCATCGTGATCGCCGAAGCGATCGACCACATCGAGATCAAACGCCAGCCGCGCCGAGCGCGGGACCCACAGGGATCATAAGAAAATGAAGAAGCTGCTGTTCCAATTCGACACCGACGCCGTCCCGAGCGTGTTCGACGTGGTCGTCGGTTACGATGGCGGCGCGGATCACATCACCGGCTACGGCAACGTCACCCCGGACAACGTCGGCGCACTGGTCGACGGCACGATCTACACCCGCGGCGGCTCGGAGAAGAAGTCGACCGCGATCTTCGTCGGCGGCGGCAGCATGGCGGCCGGCGAGGCGGTGTTCGAGGCGGTCAAGAAGCGCTTCTTCGGTCCGTTCCGCGTCTCGATCATGCTGGATTCCAACGGCTCGAATACCACCGCCGCTGCCGGCGTAGCCCTGGTTCAGAAGGCCGCCGGGTCGCTCGAGGGCAAGAAGGCCGTCGTCCTCGCCGGCACCGGTCCGGTCGGCATGCGCTCGGCCGCCCTGCTCGCCCAGGAAGGCGCTGAGGTGATCCTCTGCGGACGCTCCCTCGACAAGGCTCAGGCCGCCGCGAACCAGATCAACACGCGCTTCAAGGTCAACATCAAGGCCGCCGAGACGCCCGATGCCGCCTCGCGCGCCAAGATCGTCAAGGGCCAGAACCTGGTGTTCTCGGCCGGCGCGATCGGCCTCGAGCTGCTGCCCGAGGATGCCTGGAAGGACGAGGCGAGCATCGAGTTCGTGGCCGACTACAACGCTCAACCGCCCCTCGGTTTCGGCGGCATCGAGGCCATGGACAAGGGCAAGGACCGCCACGGCAAGAAGGTCTTCGGTGCGCTCGGCATCGGCGGGCTCAAGCTCAAGCTGCATCGCGCCTGCGTCGGCCAGCTCTTCGACAACACCGAGCAGGTTCTCGACGCCGAAGCGATCTACGCGCTCGCCAAGAAGATGGCCTGACCGCCATGGCCGAGAAAGAGAACGCCGCGAACGAGACCATCCAGACCTTCCTCGACGGTCTGGCGAGCTCGGCCCCGACGCCCGGCGGCGGCGGCGCCGCCGCCATCTCCGGTGCCATGGGCGCCGCGCTCCTGAGCATGGTGTGCAATCTCACCATCGGGAAGAAGAAGTACGTCGAGGTGGAGGAGGAGCTGAAGCAGATCCTCGGCCGGTCCGAGGCCCTGCGCACCGAACTCACCGGCATGATCGCCGACGACGTCGAGGCGTTCGACGCGGTGATGGGCGCATACGGCCTTCCCAAGGTGACGGACGAGGAGAAGGCGGCGCGTCAGGACAAGATCCAGGCCGCCCTCAAGGTCGCCACCGACGTACCGCTCGCCTGTTGCCGCGCCTGCCGCAAGGTCATCGACCTCGCCCAGACCGTCGCCGACAAGGGCAACCTCAACGTGATTTCTGATGCTGGCGTCGCGGTGCTCTCGGCCCATGCAGGCCTGCGCAGTGCCGCTCTCAACGTCTACGTGAACGCGAAGGGCCTGGAAGACCGCGCGTTCGCGGAGGAGCGCCTGCGCGAACTCGAAACCCTCATGGGATCGGCTGGTCCCCTCAACGAGTCGATCTACGAGATCGTCAAGGCGAAGGTGAACTGAGCATCCGCCTCGGGCACCGGCACCTCACGCGAAGTCAAATCGCGTGATCTGATATACCAAGAGCTGCTCCCGACGCCATCGGGGCAGCTCTTGTGCAAAGTGAATACAGTCGAGCTGCCTTCAAGGCAGAGTGAAAGAGGCTGTAAAAAAATATAAGTCGCAAAGCACTTTCCGTGAAGTGAAATTTACGAGACAGTCGCGGCAAGGAAGAAACGCCGAGGAGAACGCCCATGGACGTGCACGAGTACCAGGCCAAGGAACTGCTTGCCGGTTTCGGCGTCGCCGTTCCGAAGGGAGCCGTCGCCTTCAGCGCCGATCAAGCGGTCTATGCGGCGACCGAGCTCGGCGGCTCCTTCTGGGCAGTGAAGGCTCAGATCCATGCGGGCGCCCGCGGCAAGGCCGGTGGCATCAAGCTGTGCCGGACCTACAACGAAGTCCGCGACGCCGCGAAGGACCTTCTCGGCAAGCGATTGGTGACCCTCCAGACCGGACCCGAGGGCAAGCCCGTCCAGCGCGTCTATATTGAGACCGCGGACCCCTTCGAGCGTGAACTCTACCTGGGCTACGTCCTCGACCGGAAGGCCGAGCGGGTTCGGGTCATCGCCTCCCAGCGCGGCGGCATGGACATCGAGGAGATCGCCGCCAACGAGCCGGACGCCCTCATTCAGGTGGTCGTCGAGCCGGCGGTGGGCCTTCAGCAGTTCCAGGCCCGCGAGATCGCCTTCCAACTCGGCCTGAACATCAAGCAGGTCGCGGCCGCCGTGAAGACGATCATGAACGCCTACCGGGCGTTCCGCGACTGCGACGGCACCATGCTGGAGATCAACCCCCTCGTCGTGACGAAGGACGACCGGGTGCTGGCGCTGGACGCCAAGATGTCCTTCGACGACAACGCCATGTTCCGCCGGCGCAACATCGCCGACATGCATGATCCCTCGCAGGGCGATCCGCGCGAGGCCCAGGCCGCCGAGCACAACCTCTCCTATATCGGTCTCGAGGGCGAGATCGGCTGCATCGTCAACGGCGCCGGCCTGGCCATGGCCACCATGGACATGATCAAGCATGCCGGCGGCGAGCCCGCGAACTTCCTCGACGTCGGCGGCGGAGCCTCGCCGGACCGGGTCGCGACGGCCTTCCGGCTCGTCCTCTCCGACCGCAACGTGAAGGCGATCCTCGTCAACATCTTCGCCGGCATCAACCGCTGCGACTGGGTCGCTCAGGGCGTCGTCCAGGCCGCGCGCGAGGTGAAGATCGACGTGCCGCTCGTCGTCCGGCTCGCCGGCACGAATGTGGAGGAGGGTCAGAAGATCCTGGCCGAGAGCGGTCTCGACCTCATCACCGCCGACAGCCTGTCGGACGCGGCCGCCAAGGCGGTCCAGGCCTGCGAAGCCGCCAAGAAAAGCCACTGAGCCGCGGGGGAGGATACGTCATGAGCATTCTGATCGACGAGAAGACCCCGATCCTGGTCCAGGGCATCACGGGCGACAAAGGTACCTTCCACGCTAAGGAGATGATGGAGTACGGCTCCAACGTCGTCGGCGGCGTCACGCCCGGGAAGGGCGGCAAGACCCATCTCGGCGTGCCGGTCTTCAACACCGTCAAGGAGGCCGTCGAGGCCACCGGCGCCACCACCTCGATCACCTTCGTGGCGCCCCCCTTCGCGGCCGACGCCATCATGGAGGGGGCCGACGCCGGATTGAGCCTGATCTGTTCGATCACGGACGGTATCCCGGCCCAGGACATGATGCGGGTGAAGCGCTACCTGCGCCGCTACCCCAAGGAGCGCCGGACCATGGTGGTCGGCCCCAACTGCGCCGGCATCATCTCGCCCGGCAAGTCGATGCTCGGGATCATGCCCGGCCACATCTACCTTCAGGGCAATGTCGGCGTGATCTCGCGCTCGGGCACCCTCGGCTACGAGGCCGCCGCGCAGATGAAGGCCGAGGGCATCGGGATCTCGACGTCGGTCGGCATCGGCGGCGATCCGATCAACGGCTCTTCCTTCCTGGATCACCTCGCACTCTTCGAGCAGGACCCGGAGACCCGGGCCGTGCTGATGATCGGCGAGATCGGCGGTCCTCAGGAGGCCGAGGCCTCGGCCTGGATCAAGGAGAACATGTCGAAGCCCGTGGTCGGCTTCGTCGCCGGCCTCACCGCTCCGAAGGGGCGGCGGATGGGCCATGCCGGCGCGATCATCTCGGCCACCGGCGACTCGGCCGCCGAGAAGGCCGAGATCATGCGCTCTTACGGCCTGACCGTGGCGCCGAGCCCCGGTGAGTTCGGCTCGACCGTGGCGCAGGTGATGCGCAAGCTCGCGGCCTGACCATCGAAACCCTCCCCCGGCGGCGGGGGAGGGCGGCTCGCGGGGCGACCGAGAGGGAGCGAACGCTCCGGAGCCGGTGCTCGTCGCCGCAAGGACGCTGTTTCGGCCCGCCCCGCTTTACGGGCCAGCCTCTTCCACGGTGGGAAGACGCATCACACGGGACCCATCCGTAGACCGCTTCCGTCGCGGTCCATCGGCGAAGAACTTTTTCAAGGTGGCCTTCGATGACGGATACTCTTCACGCCCCGGTCGGAGCCGTCGACCACACCTTCGCGCCCCCCGTCATCACGGGGACCTCCTCGAAGGAAGCCCTCGACATCCTGTTCCACGCCCTGCTCGCCGTGGCGCGCCGTCACGAGCCCGAGCTCGAAGACGTGCTGCACGGGCGGGCCAACATCTCTGAATTCTCGCCCGAGCTCCTGGCGCGCGCCCTCCAGGTCCAGGGGATCTGGTTTCAGCTGCTTTCCATCGCCGAGCAGAACGCAGCCATGCGTCGGCGCCGGCAGGTCGAGCGTACCAAGGGCCGCGAGGCACTGAGCGGCAGCTTCAGCGCCGTCCTGGCGGATGCGGCGGCGAGCGGCATCAAGGCCCCAGAGATCCACGCCCTGCTCAAGGACCTGCGGATTCGTCCGACGATCACGGCTCACCCCACCGAGGGCAAGCGCGTGACCGTGCTGGAGAAGTTCCGTCGCATCTATCTGGTGCTGCGCGAGCTGGAACTGCCGCGCTGGACTGAGCGCGAGCGCAACGGCCTGATGAACGAGCTGCGCGACCAGATCGAGCTCGTCTGGATGACGGGCGAGTTGCACCTGGAGAAGGCCACCGTCGAGCGTGAGGTCGCCTGGGGCCTGCATTTCTTCGACGAGACGCTGTTCGAGATGCTGCCCGAGGTGCTCTACTCGCTGGAAGAAAGCCTGGCGCAGTATTATCCGGACGAGAAGTTCGAGGTGCCGCCATTCTTCCAGTTTGGTTCCTGGATCGGCGGCGACCGCGACGGAAACCCCTACGTCACCTCGTCCGTGACCCGCGCGACCCTGCAGCGCAACGCGCTGGCCTCACTGCGACGCTACCGCGACGGCGTCACCGCCCTTGGCCGGACGCTCTCCCTGACCGAGCGCTCGCTGCCGGTGCCGGAGACGTTCAAGGCCGCTCTGGCGCAGATGCTGACGGAGAGCGGCGACGGCCGCGCCATCGCCAACCGCAATCCGGGTGAGGCCTACCGGCAGTTCCTCACCTGCGTGCTGCGCAAGCTCGAGGCGACCATCCTGCGCAACAAGGGCCAGCGCTCGACCGGGCCGGACTATCCGAGCGCGGACGGCCTGATCAGCGACCTGCGCACCCTGGAGCAGGGGCTCGCCGACGCGAAATGCCCGTCCTTGGCTATCGACCTCGTGCGCCCGGTCCGCCGCATGGTCGAGATCTTCCGCTTCTCGACCGTGCGCCTCGACCTGCGCGAGAACACCACCCGTACCACGAAGACCCTGCAGGCCCTCTGGACCCAGACCAACGGGCAGAACCGCACCCCGCCGGACGTCGACTCGCTCGATTGGAAGAAGTGGCTCGTCGACGAGCTGGCCCGGCCGCGCAGCGGCGAACGCAGCTTCGAGGATTTGCCGGACGACGCCCGGGAGACCCTGGAGACCTTCGCCCTGGTCGGCGAGATGCGCGAGCAGCTCGACCGGGAGGCGTTCGGCTCGTTCATCCTGTCGATGACCCGTTCGGTGCAGGACATCCTCGGGGCCTACCTGCTCGCCAAGGAAGCGGGCAACTTCCTCGATGCCGCCGGCACCGAGATCTGCTGCCTGCCGATCGTGCCGCTGTTCGAGACCATCGACGACCTGCGCGCCGCGCCGGCGATCATGAAGGAGCTGTTCTCGATCCCTCTCGTCCGCCGCTCCACGCGCTGGCAGGGCGGCGTGCAGGAGGTCATGATCGGCTACTCGGATTCCAACAAGGACGGCGGCTTCGTCGCGTCGAACTGGGAACTCTACAAGGCGCAGGACAAGCTGACCCGGCTCGGCAAAGAATCCGGCGTGCCGATCGCGTTCTTCCACGGCCGGGGCGGCTCGGTGAGCCGGGGCGGCGCTCCGACGGCACGCGCCATCGCGGCCCAGCCCCCCGGGTCGATCAACGGTCGTTTCCGCACCACGGAGCAGGGCGAGGTCGTCTCGTTCAAGTACGCCAACCGGGGGACGGCCGCCTATCAGATGGAGCTTCTCGCCTCCTCGGTCTTCCAGCACGCCCTGAAATCGGAGCGCGAAGCGTCCCGGACGCCGCGCAGCGAGTTCGACGATTGCCTGGAGGCCCTGTCGGGCGCCTCGCGGGCGGCCTACGTCAACTTGATCCAGCACCCGGACCTCGTCACCTATTTCGGGGCGGCGAGTCCCCTGGACGAGATCGCGCTCCTCAATATCGGATCGCGGCCCGCCCGTCGCTTCGGTGCGCGTTCTCTTTCCGACCTGCGCGCGATCCCCTGGGTCTTCGCCTGGTCGCAGAATCGCCACGTCATCACCGGCTGGTATGGCGTGGGATCGGGGTTGAAGAGCTTCCTCGATGTGCGGGGCCAGCAGGGCGAGGCGCAGCTGCAGCGGCTCTTCGCGGAATCGAAGCCGTTCCGCCTCATCCTCGACGAGGTCGAGAAGACGCTGCTGATGGTCGATCTCGAGATCGCCCGCGACTATGCGAGCCTCGTCCCCGACGAGGGCGCCCGCAACAGCATCTTTCCGCTGATCGAGGCCGAGTATGCGCTCACCCGCGAGATGGCCCTGCGGGTCAGCGGCGGCAGCGAACTCGCCGAACGCTTTCCTCTCTTCCGCGACCGCCTGAACGGCCGGCTGCCGACCATCAATCAGGTCAGTCGTGAGCAGGTCGAGTTGCTGCGCCGCTTCCGCTCGGAGGAGGACGAGGATCAGCGCGAGGCGGTGAAATCTGCCCTTCTGCTATCGATCAACTGCATCGCCGTCGGCTTCGGCGCGACGGGTTAACGATTTTGTCAGGATCCCGCGGGCGCGCCATGGCCTTCGGCCTAGCGCGCGAACGCGTCTCGCCCGGTATGCTGGCCCGACTTTCGGGTCTCATGAACGTCCAGAACACGTCGAACAGGAAGGATAACCAATGAGCTTCACCCTGATCCAGCAGGCGACGCCGCGCCTCCACCGCTCGGAACTCGCCGTCCCGGGCTCCAACCCGACCTTCATGGAGAAGTCGGCGTCCTCCAACGCCGACGTCATCTTCCTCGACCTCGAGGATGCGGTGGCCCCCGACGACAAGGAACAGGCCCGCAAGAACATCATTCAGGCGCTCAACGACCTGGATTGGGGCAACAAGACCATGATGATCCGCATCAACGGTCTCGACACCCACTACATGTACCGCGACGTGGTCGACATCGTTGAAGCCTGTCCGCGTCTCGACATGATCCTCATCCCCAAGGTCGGCGTGCCGGCGGACGTCTACGCCATCGACGTGCTGACGACCCAGATCGAGCAGGCCAAGAAGCGCGAGAAGAAGATCGGCTTCGAGGTGCTGATCGAGACGGCGCTCGGCATGGCCAACGTCGAGGCCATCGCGACCTCCTCGAAGCGCTTGGAAGCCATGTCGTTCGGCGTCGCCGACTACGCCGCCTCGACCCGCGCCCGCTCGACCGTGATCGGCGGCGTGAACAAGGACTTCTCGGTGCTGACCGACAAGGACGAGGCCGGCAACCGCGAGACGCATTGGCAGGACCCGTGGCTGTTCGCGCAGAACCGCATGCTGATCGCCTGCCGCGCCTATGGCCTGCGCCCGATCGACGGCCCCTTCGGCGACTTCTCCGATCCGGACGGCTACACCTCCGCCGCCCGCCGCTGCGCCGCCCTCGGCTTCGAGGGCAAGTGGGCGATCCACCCCTCGCAGATCGACCTCGCCAACGAGGTGTTCACCCCCTCCGAGGCCGAGGTCACCAAGGCCCGCCGCATCCTCGAGGCCATGGAAGAAGCCGCGAAGGCCGGTCGCGGTGCCGTCTCTCTCGACGGCCGCCTCATCGATATCGCCTCGATCCGCATGGCCGAGGCGCTGATCGAGAAGGCCAACGCCATGTCCGGCCGCTGAAGGGCGGACGCACCGAGAGACCAGAACCCGCAACTCGGCCGCCCCTTCGGGGCGGCCCTTTTGTTTGGGGGCCGTCGTTCCGATCACGCGGCACCAAAGACGGCGGTCATCCGTTTGAGGATGGCGCCCGGTGGGCTCCAGTGTCGGAAAACCATCAGATCAAGCTGGCTGGCTTTCGCCGTATACAAAGCCCTCACACGGTATTCAGGGAGATCCCATCATGCATGTGACCATCGAAGACGCGCACAAGGCCATCGAGGCCGCCCGTGCCAAGGCCGTGGAGCTCGGCACGCAGATGTGCATCGCCGTCGTGGATTCCGGCGGTAACCTGAAGGCTTTCTACCGGATGGACGGGGCCTGGGTCGGCTCCATCGACATCTCGCACAAGAAGGCCAAGACCTCGGTGTTCTTCGGCATGATGACGGGGCAGATCGGCCAGCTCTCGCAGCCCGGCGGCCCGCTCTACGGCATCGAGCATTCCAATGACGGCCTCATCACCTTCCCGGGCGGCATCCCGATTGTGGACAAGGACGGCGAGATGTCCGGCGCCATCGGCGTCAGCGGCTCGACGGTGGAGAACGACCACGCGGTTGCGCTCGCCGGCGCCAGCTGCATCGGCGCGACCGAGTTGCCGGCGCATCCCTGGCGGACCTGAGCCACGCGCATCCCGGTACCGAACGAAAGAAAGCCCCGCTCTCGCGAGCGGGGCTTTTTCCGTGAAGGCCCGAGGGCGGCGACCTTGAAAGGCCGCCGAACCGAACCTTACAGGGTGCCGAACTTGTAGTTGAAGCCGGCCTTGATCAGGTTGCCCTCGGTGTTGAAACGCGAGGTGTACGAGCCGGTCGCAGGGGTGAGGCCAGTCGTGTTCACGAGAACGTTGCGGCTGCCGAGGTCGTAGCGCAGGTACTCGGCCTTCAGCGTGATGGCGCTGGCACCGAGAAGTCCGCCAATGAAGTTGAACCGGTTCAAGAAGCTGTCGGTGGGGATCGCGTACTCAATGCCACCGCCGTAGACGTAGCCCGTCTCCATGCCCTTGAAGCGGCCGAGATAAGCGAGCTGGTTGGCGCCATTGAAGAAGTCGGCCTGATACTTGACTTCACCGTAGGCGAAGCCGCCGGTTCCATAGACCAGGAACCGGTCGAAGGCGTAGCCGAGGCGGCCCTGCACGGTGCCGAGGTAGTTCAGACGGTTCCGGAAGCTGCTCGGGTCCGGAATGAAGTTGTTGGCGGCGAGGGCCGGACCGAAGTAATCGCGGCGCTTGCCGATATCCGTCCAGGTCACATCAGCCTCGGCGCCGACGACGAATCCGGAGCCGGGCGTGAACTGATAGTTGTAGCCGATGCCGCCGCCGATGTTGCCGATGCCGTCCTGCTCAGCCTTGAAGCTGGCAGGGCGACGGCCCAACGCAACGTTGCCTTGCGTGTTGGTGATGCCACCGGCGCCGTTGTTGTTGCCGACCGTGCGAATGGTCTGGTTGTCGCTGAAGGTGTAGGAGCTGTGCGTGCCCAGGTAGAAGCCGGTCCAGGTGAAGACCGGCACCGGCACGAAGACCGGCGGCGGCGCCTGACGGCGCGGAAGGTCGGCGGCGTGGGCCGCGCCGAGGGCGACAAGCGAAGCGACGCCGGCCAGGAAGAATTTTGTGATCATCGGGGTGTTGTGTCCCAGGGTCAAAGAATTGCCCTCAAGCTACCCGCCGTTGTCCGCCCACACTATGCCCCGCAAGACACACCCCTCCCGGAAGCGTCACGCGGCGTACCGAATTTCGTCGGAGCGCAGGTCCGCCGCCTATCGGGTAGTGCGGTGCGAAGATCGACAACGGCCGGTTAAGCACGTCACGCTATCGAGACTGGGCAAACCTCCAGCCGTGACGGGAGCGCCGATGACAAGGGACCAACTCGCCGCCGAACTGAAGCGCATCGCGACCGATCAGGTCAGCGACATCGAGCGCGCGGTCAAGGATGGGCACAAGACGATTGCCCTGAACGAAATCGCAGACCTCAACCGTAACTTGAAAGCTCTCGCCGCGGCCGTGAAGGGCAAGGGACTCGTTCGGGCCTGATATCGTTTCCGGCACATCTTCGTGTGCCGGTACCATCGCTGTCACGCGATCGGGGAAAAGCTCCGTAACCCGGTTGACCATTTCAGCCTGTCGGCCACATGTTCCTGATATGTTCTCGATCAGGATCGCCGATGCAGCCCCGTCCCATCCCAGCGCCCGCCTGGACCGCGCCGGCGGAGACCATCGCTGCCGCCTACCTGGAAGAGGCCGGCGGTGATGCGATCCTGGCGCTGCACCGCGCGGTGGCCGATGCCCTGACGGACCTGTGCGAGGCAGAACGACGGACCCTGCGCCGGGACCGCCTCATCTCGCACGGCTACGTTCGGGGTCGGCCGGACCGAGACGATTAAAGTCGGCTCATAACCCGACCTCCGCCGCGACCAGCCGGGAGATCGGCATCCCACCGGAACAGCCTTGCCGAAGGGCTTGCCGACGAGCGTCCGCCGGAAAGGACGACCCGTCGGGGTGGTTCACGCAGGCGTGCCGCCGCGCAATCCGTCGAGGAGCGTATCGATATCCGCTCGGGCGGCGGCCAGTGCCGTTGCGTCGCGGCCGCGCACGACGATGCGATTGGCAATACCGTTCGGAGTCATCGACGGATAGGAACCGATCGATACCGTGGCGTGAGCCTTTGCGATGGTGGCGAGGCCGCCCGCATAGGTGCCCTCGGGCAGGTTGCCGGCCTCGATCGTCTCCGACAGGACCTTGGCGCCCGTCACCAGGGTCGGCCCGACATTGTCGAGCATGGCCTGCATGATCCCCGGCACGCCAGCCATGACGATGACGTTGCCGATGCGGAAGCCCGGCGCCTTGGAGATCGGGTTCGCGATGAGGTCGGCCCCCGCCGGGATGCGCGCCATGCGAAGCCGCGCCTCGTTCAGGTCCTCGGGTTTGTGGCGCTCCAGCAGCATCGCCTTCGCGCGCGGATCGACGTCGATCGACACGCCGAAGGCGGCGGCGATGCAGTCGGCGGTGATGTCGTCGTGGGTCGGGCCGATTCCGCCGGTGGTGAAGAGGTAGGTGTAGGCGGCGCGCAGCGCGTTGACGGCGGCGACGATGCGGTCGGCCTCGTCGGGTACGATGCGCACCTCCTTCAGGTCGATACCGATGGCGGAGCAGTAATCGGCGATCGTGCCGATATTCTTGTCCTTGGTCCGTCCGGACAGGATTTCATCCCCGATGACCAGGACGGCGGCGGTGATGGCGGCGGCTTCGGGATTTTCGGGCACGGCGGATCCGGGGCAGGGGGGGGAATAGCCCCCGCCAAGTAGCGCGGCCGGAACCGCCTGACCACGCGCTCTCAGCGGGCGCCGCGCTGGAGGTCGCCATCGATGAGGAGGGCGCTTTTGCCATCCAGGCGGTTTCGGTAGACCTGCAGGTTCTCCATCACCCGCTGAACGTAGTTGCGGGTCTCGGTGAAGGGGATGCGCTCGACCCAATCGATCGGATCGACCCCGACCTTGCGCGGATCGCCGTAGGCATCGATCCATTTCTTCACGTTGCCGCCACCGGCATTATAGGAGGCGAAGGCGAGGATGTACGAGCCGCGCCAATCCTCCATGAGTTCGCCGAGATGGGCCTGTCCGAGCCGGGCATTGTAGGCGGGGTCGCTGGTCAGGCGGTCCTGGTCGAAGCTCGCGCTCACCCGCCGCGCCGTGCGCTGGGCGGTGGCCGGCATCATCTGCATCAATCCGCGGGCGCCGACGCTGGATTGGGCCTGCGGGTCGAACTGACTCTCCTGCCGGGCGATGGCGAAGACCATGGCCTTCTCGACCAGGGGCACTGCTGAAGAGGCCTCGTAGTTCGGGATACCGATGGTCGGGTAGGCATGGGCGTCGAGGGGCAGACCGCGCTGGACGGCGATCTTGCCGATGGCCACCAGGGCGCGCGAATTTCGCACCTCGGAGGCGACGTTTCCGAGTGCTTCGAGCTCCGCCGCGTCGGTGAGGCGGTTCGCGGTGTCGATGTAGAGCGGTAGCGCCAGATCGCGGATTGCGGCGGCCTCCAGCATCTTCAGGGCCCGGACGTAGAGGCGCTGATCGAAGGCCGCCTGCTGGGCGGTGTCGAGGCCGGGGATGCTGCGCAGCGACAGGCTCGAGCGTCCGAGCTTCGTTCGCGCCAGCTGGCCGTAATAGGCGATGGGCTGGAGAGCGGCGCGTTCATAGAAGCCCTTGGCGGCATCGGCCTGACCCAGCGCTTCGGCGGCACGGCCCTGCCAGTAGGCGGTACGGGCGAGCGAAATCGGTGTCTCGGCGATCCGGGCGGCCTCCGCGAAGTGCTGCGCGGCCTTGGCGGCATCGTCCTGGAAGCGCAGCGCGATCCAGCCGGCGTGGAATTCGGCCTCGATCCGCTTCTCGACGGTGCGGGCGCAGGGTGCGCGCGCCACCGCGTAGGCCGCGCCCGGATCATTCGAATCGATCAGCTTACGGGCGACGATCCGGCGCTCGACCCACCACTCGTCGCCGTCGACCAGCACTTCGGGGTTCGAAGGCGCGGTGGCGAGCAACGCGGCGGCTTCCGCGAACTTGTCGTTCCGGCGCAGGTACTGCGCCCGCGACAGGATGTAGGAGGAATCGCTGCGCAGGGAAGGCGGCACGGCGTTGAGGGCCGCAGGCGCGGACGAGCTCTTATCCTCGACCGCCCGCCGCGCACGCACCAGCGTCGCGTAACTGCCGCCGGCCAGGCTCGCCGCCCGCCCGGCGGTGTCGTAATCCTCCTTCAGCAGCGCGCGCTCCATCCGATAGCGGTGGTCGATGCGGGACAGGACCGTCGGAAAGGCGTCCAGAACCTTCGTCTCGAGGTTCCGCCCGAAGGTCTCGGAGCGCCACAGGTCGCGCACCAGAGCGGCGGCGTCCTCGTCCAGGCCGTCGGCCTTGAAGGCGAGCGCCAGGGCGAACTTGCCCGGGGCGCTCGCCGGCCGCGAAGCGGCGAAGAAGGCCCGGACCGTCGCGGAGTTGCGGCGTTCGGTAAGCAAGGCCTCCTCGGCCCGGCGCCGGAGGAGGGGGCCCGCCGGCCAGTCGGGATTGCTGCGGGTGAAGGAAACGGTGCGCTCGAACCCGATGCCAGCGCCAGCCCGGATCGCGACCCATTCGAGGAGAGCGCGGGCGGCCGGATCCTTGAAGCCGTCCCGCAGTCGGTCGCCGTCGGTGACGCGCCCCTTGCGATAGGCATCGATCGCCTGGCGCAGGGCCGGCAGGTCGACATCGGGGGCCACCTGCGCCGCGCGGCTCAGGTCGGGTACCTCCGGAACGGGCGCCGCCGGGGAAAGGGTCGCGTCGGGCATCGGGAAGGCGATGCCCGCCTCGGGATCGGCGGAAGCGTAGGCTTTGGCAGCGGCTGGCAGACCCTGGCTCGGAGCGGCTTCCGGCGTCTTCGCCTCGATCTTTAAGGCATCCGCCGCAATCGGATCGGCGACCTTGGCTTCGGGCAGGGCTGCGGAGGGGGCGACCGCATCGCTGGCCGGGCGCAGGCTCGGTGCGTCCCCCTCCAGGCCGGAGGGAGCTGCGAGGGCGCCGGCCGAAACCAGGCTCAAGGCCAGCATCAGGGCTGCGCGTTGCGTCGAGAACACCATGGTTCTTCCAGTCCCATCACCGTGGACAGACCTTCAAGCTCACCCGAAGGGCATTAAGAAGGCATTAACCCCATGAAAGCAGCGTTTGCGCCGGTGCAGGCGAGGGCCTATGTCTGCCCGTCCGCGCGAAGCGGTGCCGCTGCCGGACAACCGGCGCACGACGAGACCGACGGCTGGGAACGCCAGGATGACCGAGACCTCCACACGACGCCTCAGGGGCGCGATGTCCGCCCTCGTGACTCCGTTCAAGGACGGTGCCTTCGACGAGGCGGCCTTCCGCAAATTCGTCAACTGGCAGATCGGACAGGGCATCCACGGACTCGTTCCCACCGGCACCACCGGCGAGAGCCCGACCCTGAGCCACGCCGAGCACGACCGCGTGGTCGAGATCTGCATCGAGGAAGCCGCCGGCCGGGTGCCCGTGATCGCCGGCGCCGGCTCCAATTCCACCGCCGAGGCGGTGGAGCGCGCCCGACATGCCGAGAAGGCGGGAGCGGACGCCGTGCTCGTCGTCACGCCGTATTACAACAAGCCGACCCAGGCCGGCCTCTACGCGCATTTCAAGGCCGTGAACGACGCCATCGGCATTCCGATCATCCTCTACAACATTCCAGGGCGCTCCATCGTCGACATGAGCGTCGAGACGATGGCGCGCCTTTACGAGCTGAAGAACATCGCCGGCGTGAAGGACGCCACGGCTAAGCTCGACCGGGTGAGCCTGCAACGCCAGGCCATGGGCGAAGACTTCATCCAGCTTTCGGGCGAAGATGCGACCGCGCTCGGCTTCAACGCCCATGGCGGCCAAGGCTGCATCTCGGTGGTGTCGAACGTCGCGCCACGGCTCTGTGCCGACCTTCAGGAGGCAACCCTCGGCGGTGACTACGCCAAGGCGCTCCAGATCCAGGACCGGCTGATGCCCCTCCATGCCAGCATGTTCGTTGAGCCGAATCCGTCGCCGGTGAAATACGCCCTCGCGCGCCTCGGCCTGATGACCGACGAGGTGCGCCTGCCGCTCCTCACGGTGAGCGCCGAGACAAAGGCCCTGGTCGACGCCGCCCTGCGCCACGCGGGCCTGCTCGACGCCTGAGCCCGACTGGCAAAGCCGCCCGCGCAGAACCATATCCCTCGGCCCGGTCGCGATGGCGCGACCGGCCTGACCCGACGTTGTGATGGCTCCCAAACCTGAATCGAACCGCCGCGTCGTCGCCGACAACCGCGCCGCCCGCTACCACTATGAAATCACCGATACGCTGGAGGCCGGGCTCGCCCTGACGGGGACCGAGGTCAAATCCCTGCGCAAGGGCAAGGCGACCATCGGAGAGGCCTATGCCGGTCCGTCCGGCACCGACCTGATGCTGTTCAACGCCTATATCCCGGAATACGTCGAGGCGAACCGCTTCAACCACGAGACCAAGCGCCCGCGCCGATTGCTGCTCCATCGCAAGCAGATCAACAAGCTGATCGGTGCCACCCAGCGCGAGGGGTTCACGGTCGTGCCTCTGAAAATCTACTTCAACGAGCGCGGACGGGCCAAGATCGAGCTCGGGCTCGGCCGGGGCAAGAAGCTGCACGACAAGCGCGAAGCCTCGAAGGAACGTGACTGGCAGCGCGACCGCGCCCGCATCATGCGCGACAAGGGTTGATGTCGGGAACTGGACAGGGATTGGGGCTGCGCCCTGGTCGCCGCACCGGGATCAGACGTTCCGCGGCGGCGCGGTCGCCATCCAGGTCCGCCAGCGGGCTGATCAGACCATTATCGCCAATTCGTGGACGGTCCCGCGGCAGGACGAGTTCGTGCCTGTCGGAGGCTCAAATCCCGAAATGTACCCCTGAGTCACAGGGACGGGCCGCGGGTGTCGAAATCACCCGAGTCGTCGACCATCAGGGTGTTGCCCGGGCTATGCGATGGCCCGGGCAACCGATTTACGTACGAGACTCATTCGCATCCCACGACCGACTATGAGCCGACCGGCTCGTCGTCCTGGCGGATGCCGTAACGGCTTTCGAGGGCCGGGCTCGGGCGCGCCGAACGTTCCGGCGTCTCGCCGCGAGAACGGGTTCCGGTATCCCCGTTGTTCCGGTTGTCCGGACCGCGCGAGGCACGTTCGCCGGGATCGCGACCGATCCGCGAGATCAGGTGCGCCAGATCCACGAACTCGTCCGCCTGGCGGCGCAGGTCGTCCGCGATCATCGCGGGCTGGGTCTGGATCGTGCTGACGACGGTGACCCGGACACCGCGGCGCTGCATCGCCTCCACGAGGGAGCGGAAATCGCCATCGCCGGAGAACAGAACCATGTGATCGATATGGGCAGCGAGCTCGAGCGCATCGATCGCGAGCTCGATGTCCATGTTGCCCTTCACCTTGCGTCGACCCATCGAGTCGACGAATTCCTTAGCAGGCTTGGTGACGACTCGGAATCCATTATAGTCGAGCCAGTCGATCAGCGGGCGGATGGAGGAATATTCCTGATCCTCGACGATCGCCGTGTAATAGAAGGCTCGAAGAAGCGAGTCTCTCGACTGAAACTCTCGCAGAAGTCGCCGGTAATCGATGTCGAAGCCGAGGGCCTTGGTTGCTGCGTAGAGATTGGCGCCATCGATAAACAAGGCGCTGCGCTGTTGGGCGCTCATGCGTTGATCCACTTAAGAGGAAGAATGAAAAACGAATATTCTCAGAAATAAATACAGGGCTTATTGAGTATTTCTCCGGTCAATTCGCATCCTCTTCGCAGGCTCGCGAAAGCCGCGCGAAACAAGAACGGTCGGAGAAAGCGCTCATCGACAATGTGTCGACAGAAAAACCTTCTGTTTATTTAATGCCGGGATCGATAAAAAGTCAAATTTTGCCGGATAGGGGAAATATGAGGCAGCAATCGTCCCCTCGAAGGGAAATATACAACCGAAAAATCGTATCACTTTCCCTCATGCGCGCTGCGGATGTAGCGACCGGACACGGTGGATGACCAGTGTATGACGTCGGACGGCTTGGCTGATGGGAGACCGTCGTCAAGCCGGCGCCGGGTGCGCGGACGTGGCGAACGTGCCTACCCGTTCACCCGCTCGACCTTGTTCACCGTCCGCTTGCCGCGAAGTTCGGAGACGATGGCGTTCAGATGCTTCAGGTCCCAGACCGAGAGGTCGATGACGATCTGTGTGAAATCCTGCGTCTTCCGCTTCATCGAGACATTGTCGATGTTGCCGTCATGATCCGCGATGACCTGGGCGATCTGAGCGAGAACGCCGGGCTCATTGATCGATTGCAGGGCGAGGCGTGCCGGAAAGCGTTCGCTGGTCCCGGCCTCCACGTCCCAACGGACGTCGAGCCAGCGATCGGGCTCGTTGTCGAAGGCCGCCAGGGCTGCCGACTGTATCGGGTAGATCGTGACGCCGACCCCGGGGGTCAGGATGCCGACGATCCGGTCGCCGGGCACCGCACCGCCATCGGGGGCGAAGCTCACCGGCAGGTCGCTGTCGAGCCCACGGATCGGAATGCCGTCCGAGCGACCATGCTCCGCGCCCCGCCCGTCCGGGAAGGTCAGACGCATGGTCTGGTCCTTGGCGAGGCTGAGGCGACCGGCGCCGTCCGTGGAGGCCGGCTGTGGAAGAGGCGCCGGGGCAGTGCGGCGCTCGTCCTTGTGATCCGGATAGACCGCCCGCACCACGTCGCCGGAGAACATCTCGCCGCGTCCGACAGCAGCGAAGACGTCTTCGGTGCTCTGGCGGGCGAGGCGCGGCAGGGCACCGCGCAGCTTGTCCTCGGAGAAGCTCTTGGCCGCCCGCTCGAAGGCCCGGTCGAGAATCTGCCGCCCGAGGCCGGCGTATTGCCGCCGCACGGCCGAGCGCGTCGCCCGACGGATCGCGGAGCGCGCCTTGCCGGTCACCACCAGGGATTCCCAAGCCGCCGGCGGCGATGCGCCGTCCGAGCGGGCGATCTCGACCTCGTCGCCGTTGACGAGTTCGTGCAGCAGCGGCGCCATGCGGCCGTTGATCTTGGCGCCCACCGCCGTATTCCCGACATCGGTATGGACGGCGTAGGCGAAGTCGATCGGGGTCGCGCCGCGGGGGAGGGCGATCAGGCGACCCTTCGGCGTGAAACAGAACACCTGATCCTGAAAGAGCTCGAGCTTCGTGTGCTCCAGAAATTCCTCGGGGCTGTCGCCCTCGGCCAGCAGTTCGATGGTGCGGCGCAGCCACTGGTAGGCGCCGCTTTCCGTTGCGAGGCGGGGATGCCCGCCGCCGATCTCGTCCTTCCCGCCGCTTTCCTTGTAGTGAGCATGGGCCGCGATGCCGTACTCGGCGATCTCGTCCATCGCGGCGGTGCGGATCTGCAACTCGACACGCTGGCTCTTGGGGCCGATCACGGTGGTGTGGATCGAACGATAGTCGTTCTGCTTCGGTGTCGAGATGTAGTCCTTGTAACGCCCAGGCACCATCGGCCAACTCGTGTGAACGACGCCGAGGGCGCTGTAGCAGTCGGCCAGGGTCTCGACCACGACCCGGAAGCCGAAGATGTCCGACAATTGTTCGAAGGCGACCGACTTGCGCTCCATCTTGGCCGAGATCGAGTAGGGCCGCTTCTGCCGGCCTGTGACGACGGCCTTGATGCCCTGCGCCGCGAGCTTCGCCGTGAGGTCGTGCTCGATGCTCTCGACGAGGCGCTCGGACTTCGCCGAGAGGTCGGCGAGGCGCTGCGCGATGGTGGCGTAGATCTCCGGCTTCAGATTGCGGAGGGCCAGATCCTCCAGTTCCTCGCGCAGCTCCTGCATGCCCATGCGACCGGCGAGCGGCGCGTAGATGTCGAGGGTCTCCTCGGCGATGCGCTCGCGCTTGTCCGCCCGCATGTGGTGGAGAGTCCGCATGTTGTGCAGGCGGTCGGCGAGCTTGACGAGGAGCACGCGGACGTCGGCCGCCACCGCCAGGAGCAGCTTGCGGAAATTCTCACCCTGCGCCGCGCGCTTCGAGACGAGGTCGAGGCGCTTCAGCTTGGTCAGGCCATCCACCAGGGCGCCGATTTCCGGGCTGAAGAGTTCGCGAATTTCGTCGAGGGTGGCGGCCGTATCCTCCACGGTGTCGTGCAGAACTGCCGCCACGATGGTCGCATCGTCGAGACGGAGATCGGTGAGGATGCCGGCGACTTCGAGCGGATGGGCAAAGAACGGATCGCCCGAGGCACGCTTCTGCGTGCCGTGGGCGCGCATGGCGTAGACGTAGGCGCGGTTGAGCAGGGCCTCGTTCGCGGCGGGGTTGTAGCGCTTCACCCGCTCGACAAGTTCGTATTGGCGCATCATCCGCCGGTAGACCCTTTCACGCGTCGCGAATCCGATACCGAACCCGCTGCCTCGATGTGTCCCGCATCGCACGCGGGCACGCCAGCCCCACGGCGTCGCATGGGCGGTGAATCCGGCCCCGGAAACGAAAAAACCCGGCGCTGGGGCCGGGTTCTTCCAGGATTGTCGCGATGGCGAAGGCTTATTCGCCTTCGTCGTCCGTCTCGGTCGGGGGGGCGAGGTTCTCGAGACCGCGCAGGAGATCTTCCTCGCTCATGCGGTCGAACTGAACCGCGCTGTCGTCGCTCGACGAAGGCGGGGCGACGGCGGCGGCGGCGGGAGAACTCGACAGCAGCGGCACGGTCTCGGCCTCGGGCTCGTCGACCTCGACGTACTTCTGCATCGAGTGGATGAGCTGTTCCTTGAGGTCGTCCGCGGTGATCGTCTCGTCGCCGATCTCGCGCAGGGCGCAGACGGGGTTCTTGTCGCGGTCGCGGTCGATCGTCAGGGGAGCGCCGGCAGCGAGCAGGCGGGCGCGGTGGCTGGCCAGCAGAACCAGCTCGAAGCGGTTCTCGACCTTGTCGATGCAGTCTTCAACGGTGACGCGAGCCATGGCGGACGGCTCCTTCCTCGGACGGAATTTCTGGGCTGAGCCCGCTCCATACACCCCTTGACGCTGCGCAACAAGCGCTGCAGCGGCTCCATCCCGTTGCCCACGTTCGACGATCCCTCGGCATTCGGCGGCCAGGCTCCCGCATAACGCCCCAGCGACGCGCCATTGCGGCTGGCTGTAGGCCCGAAGCGCCGCGAAAGTCTTGCGCGGCGAGCCGATCGTGCCCGCGGTGCTGTCCCAGCGCGACAAGCCGGGCGACGTCACCGAGAATTGCGTGCGGGCCAACGTCGACCGGGTGGTGGAGCGCCTGCGCAGCGCGTCCGAGCCGTCGCTGCTCGACCCGCTGAAGGCGGGTGAGCTGCGGATCGTCGGGGCCTCCTACCGCCTGGATCCGGCACGGTCGACATCTTCAACGAGGGATGAAAGCGCTCCGCCTCGCTGCGGTGCCATGTTGACACAGGTGGCGGGCGGTGCGACTGCGCCGCCCTTCCAGCCTGGGGAACCCCGGCCCGACGACGAGGACACCACATGGCGCGCGCTTGCATCTTCCCCGGCCAGGGCAGCCAGGCCGTCGGCATGGGGCGGGCGCTGGCCGAGCACTTCCACCAGGCCCGCGACGTGTTCGCGGAGGTCGACGAGGCCCTGGGCCAGCCGCTCTCGCGCCTGATGTTCGAGGGGCCGGTGGAGGAACTCACCCTCACCGCCAATGCCCAGCCCGCCCTGATGGCGGCGAGCCTCGCGACCCTGCGGGTGCTGGAGGCCGAGCGCGGCCTCGACCTGAAGCGCGACGTCGCCTGCGTCGCCGGCCATTCCCTGGGCGAATATACGGCGCTGGCGGCCGCCGGCACCTTCTCGATCGCGGATGCCGCCCGGCTGCTGCGCATCCGCGGCACCGCCATGCAGGACGCGGTGGCGCCCGGTGCCGGCGCCATGGCGGCGCTGATCGGGGCCGAGGCCGAGGCCGCGCGGACGATCGCAGCGGAGGCCGCCGAGGGCGCGGTCTGCGAGGTCGCCAACGACAATGGCGGCGGCCAGGTGGTGCTCTCCGGCGACCGGGCGGCGGTCGAGCGGGCGGTCGCCCTGGCGCAGGCGCGAGGGATCAAGCGCGCGGTGATGCTCAACGTTTCGGCCCCGTTCCACTGCTCGCTGATGGCACCGGCGGCCGCTCGTATGCAGAGAGCACTCGTCGAGGTCACGATGCACAGCCCCGTCGTCCCGGTCTACGCCAACGTGCTGGCCGCGCCCCTCACTGATCCGGCCGCGATCCGCGAGGCGCTGGTCGACCAGGTGACCGGGACCGTGCGCTGGCGCGAATGCGTCGCCGCCATGGCCGCCGCCGGAATCGACCAGTTCAGCGAGATCGGCACCGGCAAGGTGCTCACCGGACTCGTCAAGCGAATTGCGCCGGGCGCCGCGGCGAGCGCGGTCGGCACCCCCGACGACATCGCCTCCTTTCCCGCCTTCGGCTGAACCACAGGAAAGCCCATGTTCGACCTGACCGGCCGCAAGGCCCTCGTCACCGGCGCCACCGGCGGCCTCGGCGGCGCCATCGCGCGGGGCCTGCACGCGCGAGGGGCGACCCTAGCCGTCTCGGGCACCCGCCAGGGGGCCCTGGAGGCCTTCGCGGCGGAGCTCGGGGGCGAGCGGGTCCACGTCGTGCCGGGCGACCTCTCCGACAAGGCCTCGGTGGAGGCCCTGGTGCCGGCGGCGGAGGCCGCGCTCGGCGGCCTCGACATCCTGGTCAACAACGCCGGTATCACCCGCGACAACCTCGTGCTGCGCATGAAGGACGACGAGTGGGACGCGGTGATCGCCGTCAACCTCTCGGCGGCCTTCCGCCTGTCGCGGGCCGCCGTGAAGGGCATGATGAAGCGCCGCCACGGCCGCATCGTGAACATCGGCTCGGTGGTGGGCGCCACCGGCAACCCGGGCCAGGTGAACTACGCCGCCGCCAAGGCC
Source organism: Methylobacterium sp. FW306-05-D (assembly GCF_058782155.1). Taxonomy (NCBI): domain Bacteria; kingdom Pseudomonadati; phylum Pseudomonadota; class Alphaproteobacteria; order Hyphomicrobiales; family Methylobacteriaceae; genus Methylobacterium; species Methylobacterium sp. FW306-05-D. Next base: position 5,802 of record NZ_JBYSXL010000002.1, on the reverse strand, counting down.
GGCCTCGTGGGCATGACCAAGGCGCTGGCCGCGGAGGTCGCCACCCGCAACCTCACGGTCAACTGCATCGCGCCGGGCTTCATCACTTCGCCGATGACCGATGCCCTGAACGACAAGCAGCGCGAGGGCATCCTCGGGCGCGTCCCCATGGGCCGCCTCGGCACCGGCGCCGACATCGCGGCGGCCGCGATCTACCTCGCCTCCGACGAGGCCGCCTACGTCACCGGCCAGACCCTCCACGTGAACGGCGGCATGGCGATGTACTGAGGCGCGGGCGCCGCGGTTTCGCTGCGGATTCGTTGCGGCGCACTGATCGAAAAACAGGCGATTGGCTCGAAAAGGCCACACCGATGAACGGGTTGTGAACAGCCTCTCGCCAGCGTCGGAACCCTGTGTTAACACCCCGGCTGCCGTGCGAGGGGGGTGCCGATTCAGCGTGTTGCGGAGGTTTGAAAAACGTGGGTCACTGACTGGACAAGTCCGGTGACTTGCCCGAAACGCGCGATCGAACACACCGGCCGCTCAATCCGAACAGTCGATCCCGGGGACGGGACGGCGGCCACGGCACCTTCACCGACCTTCCACCAGCAAGACTCTTCACCCACAAGATCCTTGCACCATCACGACCTTGAAGAGCTAAGGACCAAGACCGATGAGCGATATCGCTGAGCGCGTGAAGAAGATCGTTGTCGAGCACCTCGGCGTTGAGCCGGAGAAGGTGGTCGAGGGCGCGAACTTCATCGATGATCTCGGCGCCGACAGCCTCGACACCGTCGAGCTCGTGATGGCGTTCGAGGAAGAGTTCAACGTCGAGATCCCGGACGACGCCGCCGAGACCATCCAGACGGTCGGCGACGCGGTGAAGTTCCTCGAGAAGAACTCCGCTTAAACGTCACGGGTCGCGCACCAGCGGGGTCCGTTGAAACGGACCCCGCGCGCCATTCGTTGTGATGACAGGACCGGTTCGGGATAGCGCGATGCGTCGGGTAGTGGTGACGGGCTTGGGGATGGTGACGCCGCTGGCCAGCGGGGTCGAAGCCACCTGGAGCCGGTTGATCGCCGGCGAGTCGGCGGCCAAGGTCGTGACGGCGTTCCCCGTCGACGACCTCGCCTGCCGCATCGCGTGTTCCGTGCCCTTCGGCGACGGCACGGACGGCAGCTTCGATCCCGACGCCTTCATGGAGGCCAAGGAGCAGCGCAAGGTCGATCCGTTCATCGTCTACGCGATGGCGGCCGCCGGCGAGGCCCTGAACGACGCCGACTGGCACCCGACGAGCTACGAGGACCAGTGCGCCACCGGCGTCATGGTCGGCTCCGGCATCGGCGGCATCGGCGGCATCTACGACGCCTCGGTGACCCTGCACGACAAGGGCCCGCGCCGGATCTCCCCCTTCTTCATTCCCGGCCGCATAATCAACCTGGCCTCCGGCCAGATCTCGATCGCGCACGGCCTGAAGGGCCCGAACCACGCGGTGGTGACGGCCTGCTCGACGGGCGCGCACGCCATCGGCGACGCGGCCCGGCTGATCCAGTTCGGCGATGCCGACGTCATGGTGGCGGGCGGCGCCGAATCGCCGGTTAACCGCCTGGCGCTCGCGGGCTTCGCCGCCTGCCGCGCCCTCTCCACGGGCTTCAACGACGACCCGACCAAGGCCTCGCGTCCCTACGACCGCGACCGCGACGGCTTCGTGATGGGCGAGGGTGCCGGTGTCGTCGTGCTCGAGGAGTACGAGCACGCCAAGGCCCGCGGCGCCCGGATCTACGCCGAGGTGATCGGCTACGGCCTCACCGGCGACGCCTACCACATCACCTCGCCGGCCCCGGACGGCGACGGCGCCTTCCGCTGCATGAGCGCCGCCGTGAAGCGCGCCGGCATTGAGGCCAGCGACCTCGACTACATCAACGCCCACGGCACCTCGACGCCCATGGGCGACGAGCTGGAGCTGAAGGCCGTGGAGCGCCTGCTGGGCGTCCACGCCGCGAAGGCCTCGATGTCCTCCACCAAGTCCTCCATCGGCCACCTCCTCGGCGCCGCCGGCTCCGTGGAGGCGATCTTCTCGATCCTGACCATCCGCGACGGCATCCTCCCGCCGACCCTCAACCTCGACAATCCCTCCGTCGAGACCGCGATCGACCTCGTGCCGCACGAGGCCAAGCGCAAGCGGGTGGATACGGTGCTGTCGAATTCTTTTGGGTTTGGCGGGACGAATGCGAGCTTGGTGATGCGGCGGGTCTAGCGGCCAGCGCGAACAATGAATTTCCGAAGTGAATTTTATTATTCTATTGCTCGGGTAGTATTATGTCGCTCTTTCACCGTGGGCAAATTGATCTTACTGTAAAGGGCGAAACGATTGAGCGAATATACTCCGGTTTTTGCGCGAAAAAGTATATTGTAAATCGCCGATATCAACGCAAACTAGTCTGGACCCTCGAAGAGAAAAGAAATTTTATCGACTCCGTCGCAAGCAATTTTCCTGTTCCTATAATTCTGTTGGCTGACCCTAAGGTTCAAGGTCACGATCAAGTTGAAATTATCGATGGAATGCAGCGAATGAACGCTGTTATTTCGTTCATCGAAAATGAATTTAATTGGAACGATGCTTATTTTGACTTGAATGCTTTAGCGGTCACTAAGTCTCTATTGGATGACGGCCAGCTGAAACAAAAAACTCCGATTTTGGATCGGAAAATCTGTGTTCAAATAGCATCCTATCAATTGCCTCTTTCAATATTTGAGTCGGCCGAACGAGACAATATTGAAGAAGTATTCCGACGGATTAACTCGGGCGGACGTAAATTGTCCCGTCAGGAACTTCGCATCGCTGGAGCAACTGGAGATTTTGCAAACTCCGTGCGAAAGATCTCAACGCTGATCAGAAGCGATACTTCTGACAGTGATCTAGTATTTCTAAATAATATGAAAGATATTAGTATTACCTCACGAGATCTCGATTACGGGATTGATATAGAGTCCGTTTTCTGGGTGAAGCACGGAATATTGACGAAAGATCAGGTGCGCGAAAGCAGAGATGAAGAAATTGTTGCAGACATGATGGCGTTTATGGTGGCTGATACGGCACCGCCGTCCCGCAGCGAGTATCTCGATGCAATATTTGGTTTCAAGGACGCCGGCAGTTCGGCTGATGCTTTTGTAGAGAACGAAGACAACGTCCGTAAATACAATGCTGATGTCTTAACTCAGCACTTCCATACGGTACTCGACGAACTCAGGCTCACTTTAGAAAGTAGCAACAAGACCCTGGGAGAAGTCCTCTTCAAGAAGAAACCGACCCGAGCACCGCGATACTTACAAGTCGTATTCCTCGCGTTATTTGATCAAATCGTTCGCAGACGCAAACGCCTCACGGATCGAGTCAAGCTTCTTAGCGCTCTGAATGGGATTGGAGAGAAAATCAACATTCCCGAAGGCGGCAGTTGGGGAGCTAATGATCGAGCGGACGAAGTTAAAAGAACGTCCGCAACGATTGCGAAAGCGTTCTCTAAGACTGATGAGCCCGATCCTGCGCGTGCAAACTGGATCAGCAAACTTGAAAATATTCTTACGCAATCGCTTACCGAACAAGCTGCATACGATTTTAAGCAGGGCTTTCTTCGTTTAGACGGTTCATCAAAATTTGACGAAGAAAGCCTGGAAAAGGTAATTCAAACTGCTGTAGGCATCGCAAATATTGGCGAAAAAAAGCGAGGATACATTATAATCGGCGTAGCTGACACAAAGACGGACTCCGATCGAGTCAATCAGCTATACAAAATCAAACCAATAGAGCATCGCTATTTTTACATTACAGGTATTGAACACGAGGCAAAAGCTTTAGGCATAGATATTGATACATATTTTAGAAAAATAGTCTCTGCTTTCAAGTCTAGGATCGAAGGAAATCTATCTAACTATATCTTAAGCAACATGAAACTGATCAATTATTACGAAAAAGTTCTTCTTATCATCGAAGTCGAGGGTCAAAACGATCCAGTCGATCTTGATGGGACTTATTATCTACGGAATGGAAGTTCATTGAGTACTGTAAAATCGAAGGATTTGATAGCTTTTATCAGAAATTATCCTCGGATTAATTAAATAGCAAAGGGCCATATCATTGCTAAAAACTGTTTAGCGCAAAAGCTTCATGTGGAAGAATCGTAGCTGTTCCTTGGATTCAATGCCGATCAGCAATCGCGGCCACATGAGCTGCTTTCGCCACAAAACCCACCAAGTTCGCGCGCCAAGCTGCCCGTCCCGTGCGCCCCCCTCGACTCGGGCGCACGGACTCCCCTAAAAAATCCGGCGGCGGCCGGGCGGGGACCTGAGGCCCGAACAGGATGTCCATGTTCTTCCGCAAACGCCCAGATCCGGCGCCGACACCGGCGCCCTCCGACGAGCCGGCCCTGCCCAACCGCCTGTCGCCGCGAAGCCCCAGCGAGGCGATCAAGCCCACCGCCGCGCCGCCGCCGCCCAACCGTCCGGTCCGTGAGCGCGGCGGGCTGCTCGCCCGCATCTCCGGCCTGCTCACCGCCTCCGTGGTGCTGGCCATCGCCGTGATGATCGGCGTGACCCTGTTCGAGCGCCAGACCAAGGAGCCGGGGCCGCTGCCCGCCGACAAGGTCGTGGTCATCCCGCCCCGCAGCGGCACCACCGAGATCGCCGAGGCGCTCGCCCGCGAGGGCGTCATCACCCACACCGCCCTGTTCGAGTGGGCCGCCCGCTTCTCGGGCAAGGCGCTGAAGGCCGGCGAGTACACGTTCAAGGCCCATGCCAGCATCGGCGAGGCCATCGACACCCTGGCCTCCGGCCGGCAGGTGCAGCACGCCATCACCTTCCCGGAGGGGCTGACCTCCGAGCAGATCGTGATGCGCCTCAACGACAACGATGTGCTCACCGGCGACGTCAACGAGATCCCGCCCGAGGGCTCGCTCCTGCCCGACACCTACAAGTTCGAGCGCGGCGCCACCCGCCAGCAGATCGTCAACCTGATGCGCGCCAAGCAGCGCGAGGTGCTGAACCAGATCTGGCTGCGGCGCTCGGCCGAGATCCCGGTGAAGACGCCGGCCGAGATGGTGACGCTGGCCTCCATCGTGGAGAAGGAGACCGGCCGGGCCGACGAGCGGCCCCGCGTCGCCGGGGTGTTCGTCAACCGCCTCAACAAGCGCATGAAGCTGCAATCGGACCCGACCATCGTGTACGGGCTGGTGGGCGGGCGCGGCACCCTCGGGCGCGGCATCCAGCGGGCCGAGATCGACCGGGCCACCCCCTACAACACCTACGTGATCGAGGGCCTGCCCCCGGGCCCCATCGCCAATCCGGGCCGCGCGGCCCTGGAGGCGGTGGCTAACCCCTCGCGCACCAAGGACCTGTTCTTCGTGGCCGACGGCACCGGCGGCCACGCCTTCGCCGAGACGCTGGAGGGCCATTCCCGCAACGTCGCCCGCTGGCGCCAGGTCGAGCGCGCCCGCCAGACGCCGACGCCGGACGCGGCGGTCGACAAGGCCGACCCGCCGGGCGCCCCCACCGTCCCCGGCACCGCCTCGGCCTACGCCCCCGAGGGCACCAACATGGCCGCGACCCCGGAGGGCGGCGCCAACCGGCCGAAGGCCTTCGACGCCTCGGAGGGCACGCGTCTCGACCCCCTGCGCAACCGCACCTTCGACCTGAACTCGCCCAAGACCGTGCCGGTGCTGAAGCAGCCGTAGCGTCCGCCCAGGCAACCGGATGACCCACCCCGTCATCCCGGGGCCGCGCAGCGGAGCCCGGGACCCGGAACCGCAGGGGGTGCAAGGCCTTGCACC